>JANZZJ010000240.1 GCA_026419455.1 Candidatus Sumerlaeaceae bacterium
GTACTACGGCTGTCAGACAGTGCGTCCTTACAAGGATTTCGATAAGCAGCATTTTCCTACAAAAATTGACGAACTAGCCGAGGCACTTGGTGCCTCGTCGGTTCATTTCCCACTGAAGACCCGTTGTTGTGGGGGCAGCCAAATGGGCACATTGCCCACGGTGGCCCAGCGATTGGTGTTCGCTATCCTGCGCGAGGCAAAACGCCAGGGTGCTAACCTCATCGTGAGTGTTTGCCCGTTGTGCCACTTCAATTTGGACT
The DNA here is from genome assembly GCA_026419455.1 of Candidatus Sumerlaeaceae bacterium. Lineage (GTDB taxonomy): Bacteria > Sumerlaeota > Sumerlaeia > Sumerlaeales > Sumerlaeaceae > DRVG01. The sequence continues at coordinate 261 of JANZZJ010000240.1, forward strand.
CGTACCAGCCCGATATTGTGCGGCGCTTTGGCGAGGATGTTTCGATCCCGTGCATGTACTACACGCAGATGATGGGACTGGCTTTTGGCTTGGACCCTGACACACTCGGGCTCTACCGCAACCTCACGTGGGACCGTTGCGAACTTCGCGAGCGCGTGCGCACGGCCAAGGTGGGAGCATAAGGAGGTTCAGCTATGGAAAACAACGGCAAGCAACCTAGGATTGGCGTATACATCTGTCACTGCGGGTTTAACATCGCGGGAACTATCGACGTCAACGCCGTATGCGAGTATGCTAAAACGCTGCCCCATGTGGCGCTGGCACGCACGTACAAGTATATGTGCTCCGACCCAGGCCAAGAAATGATCATCGCCGATATTGCGGAGCACCATCTCAATCGGATAGTGGTAGCGGCGTGCTCGCCCAACCTCCACGAGGCCACATTCCGCGGCGCACTGCAAAGGGCAGGCCTGAATCCTTACTTCTTCCAAATGGTCAACATCCGCGAGCATGCTTCGTGGGTCCATGACGATCGTGCTGCTGCTACTGCCAAGGCAAAAGACCAAGTGCGAGCTGCGGTGGCACGTGTGCAATTTCACAAGCCTCTCGAGCGTAAGCGCTTTAATGTCGAGCAAAGCGTGCTCGTGGTGGGAGGGGGCATTGCTGGCATTACCGCTGCGCTGGAGATCGCCAATAGTGGTAAACATGTTTATCTTGTTGAGCGCGAGCCGTCCATCGGCGGCCACATGGCAAAGTACGATAAGACGTTCCCGACACTCGACTGCGCAGCGTGCATCTTGACACCGAAGATGAGCGAAGTCCGTGAACATCCCAATATCACGCTCTGGACCTATTCGGAGGTGCAGGAAGTTTCTGGCCATGTGGGGAAATTTCACGTCAAAGTGCGCCGCAAGCCGCGTTTCATTGATGAGGATTTGTGCGTCGGGTGCATGGAATGCGTGAGCGCGTGTGTTTACAAAGAGCCCAAATTTGAAGACGAATTCAACGAGGGGTTGGGCAAACGCAAACCCATTTTCATGCCATTCCCCCAAGCGGTGCCGCCCGTAGTGACCATCGATCCCGAAACCTGCCTGAAATTCAAAACGGGCAAGTGCAAATCGCCGTGCGCAACGGTCTGCGACCGCAAGGCCGTAAATTTCGACCAGACCGAGCGGATTGAGGAAATAGAAGTCGGCGCGGTGATCATTGCCACGGGGTTCAAGGCGTTTGATGCGACCCGACTACCTCTGTATGGCTACGGCATCTATTCCAATGTTTACACCTCGCTGGAAGTCGAACGGTTGGTGAATTCTTCTGGCCCTACGGCAGGTGACATTGTCTGCCGTGACGGACGCAAACCCAAGGCCATTGGAATTATCCACTGCGTGGGATCACGCGACAAGAAAACTAACCGATGGTGCTCACGTGTTTGCTGCATGTATTCGCTCAAGCTGGCCCACCTACTGCGTGAGCACACTGGTGCTGACGTTTATCAATTCTACATTGATATGCGTTGCCCGGGCAAAGGCTACGACGAGTTTTACGAACGGCTGCTCGACGAAGGAATTCAGATGATTCGCGGGCGCGCCGCTGAAGTGACCGACTGGACCATGACACCGGAAGAAGAAGGGAAACTCGTCATTCGTGTGGAAGACACGCTGTCGGCATATGTGCGCCGAGTCCCCGTGGACATGGTTGTTCTGTCGGTCGGCATGGAGCCCGCCGAGGGGGCCGACGAAGTTCGGCGCATGTTCAATATCTCGTGCTCGAAGGAAGGCTTTTTCCTCGAAAAGCACCCAAAGCTTGCCCCAGTGGAGACAGCAACGGCAGGGGTGTTTATAGCGGGTTGTTGTCAAGGACCGAAAGACATCCCCGACACGGTGGCCCAGGCAGGCGCTGCGGCAGCGCATGCTGTGGCCCTACTCGACAAGGGCTATGTCGAAATCGAGCCGAATACGGCCTATATCAATCCCGACCACTGCAGCGGCTGCAAGTCCTGCATCCCACTGTGCCCTTACCATGCCATTGTTTTTGACGATGGACTGAAGAAAGCACGCATTGATGAGGCGCTGTGCTTGGGATGCGGGACGTGTGTGGCATCGTGTCCGTCGGGATCGATCATCCAGAACCTCTTCGAAGACGAGCAAATCTTCAGTGAAATTGACGAGGTGTTGAGCAATGTCTGAGCGGTTTGATCCGAAAATTGTGGCCTTCTTTTGTAATTGGTGCACTTACGCAGCCGCGGACTTAGCGGGTGTCGCGCGCATGAAATACGCGCCGAACCTGCGGACAATCCGCGTCATGTGCAGCGGCCGCATTGACCCACAGTTTGTGTTGGAGGCCTTCGCCAGGGGTGCCGACGGAGTGCTTATAGGCGGCTGCCACCCCGGCGATTGCCACTACATCAGTGGCAATTACAAATGCCTGAGACGCTTCAAGCTCCTGAAACGGCTTGTGCAGGACATGGGCATCGAGCCAGAGCGCCTGAGACTAGAATGGATTTCCGCTTCGGAGGGCGACAAGTTGCGACAAGTAGTGAACGAATTTGTTGCTACCCTAGCAACCATGCCCCCGCTAAACCTGCCGAAGCGTTTCGTGGAGTGGGACAAGGAAGTGGCAATCCTGCGCGAGCAGGTGGATGCCGCTCATGCACAAGAAGAACAGCAGGAGGTGAGCACCCATGCCTGAGAAACCAAAGATAGCTTTCTACTGGTGTGCCTCATGCGGGGGGTGTGAAGAATCCGTAGTTGATCTGGCTGAGAGCATCCTCGATGTGGTGGCTGCAGTGGATATCGTTTTCTGGCCCGTCGCCATGGATTTCAAAGTCAAGGACGTCGAGGCCATGCCCGACAAATCCATCCTTGCAACGATGATCAACGGGGCGATCCGCACATCCGAGCAAGAAGAGATTGCCCATCTGCTTCGCCGCAAGAGCCAGTATATCATCGCTTATGGCTCGTGCGCGCATCTGGGAGGAGTTCCGGCTTTAGCAAATCAGTTTTCGCGTGAGCACATTCTGGAATACGTTTATCGAAAAGCGCCATCGGTAACCAATCCAGCAGGAACGGTGCCCCAGCCCAATTGGAAAGACGATGGCCACCAGGTGACATTGCCAGAGTTTCGCCACGTTGTGCGGGCGCTGGACCAGGTGATCGATGTGGACTATTATCTACCAGGATGCGCACCATCGCCGAAACTGCTGGCAGCAGCCGTGCAGGCCTTGCTCAAGGGTGAACTCCCGCCGAAGGGCAGCGTACTGGCGCCAGACGTCGCGCTGTGTGATGAGTGCCCTCGCAAAGAATCGAAACCAACAGAGGTGAGTTTCGCCGAGTTCAAGCGTCCTCATGAGGTGATCGCAGATCCCAATCTATGTTTTCTCGCGCAAGGCTTAATCTGCATGGGACCGGCAACGCGGAGCGGTTGTGGAGCAGCTTGCATCACAGGCAATATGCCGTGCACGGGCTGCTATGGTCCCCCATCGCGCATTAAGGACCAGGGCGCAAAGATCCTCTCTTCGCTGTCTGCGAACGTTGCGGCTGAGGATGAAAAGGAGATTGAGAGAATTCTGAGCGGCATTCCAGACCCAGTAGGCACTTTTTATCGCTACGGCTTGGCGCGCTCGCTGTTGCGCCGCCGCGTAGATCTCAAGGGAAACAGCTGAGGAGTGAGAAACGATGGATAAGCAAGTTCAGGACGCATTCAACGAAGCCCAAAAGCAGGCCAACGCTTCGTACATGACGGCGCGCCGGCGTATCACGGTGGATCCCATTACCCGTTTGGAGGGACACGGCAAGATTGACATCTTTCTTGACGACCAGGGCAACGTCGAGCGGGCATACTTTCAGGTCCCCGAACTGCGCGGCTTCGAGGTGTTCAGCTTGGGACGACCTGCCGAAGATATGCCGCAAATCACAAGCCGGATTTGCGGAGTTTGCCCTACCGCTCACCATATGGCCGCCACAAAAGCTCTGGATGACTTATACAAGGTTGACCCACCCTCGGCTGCGAAAAAGCTGCGCGAGCTGGTTTACAACACCTTTATGTTAGAGGATCATGCGCTGCATGTGTTTGTGTTGGGTGGGCCCGATTTTATCGTTGGTCCTGACGCCCCTGCTTCGATGCGCAACGTGCTCGGAGTTGTCGAGAAGGCAGGGCTAGAGGTCGGTAAACGCGTGATCTCCACGCGGCGAAAGCTGCGCGAGTTTATTTCCTACTTGGGGGGAAAGGTCATTCATCCGGTGCTGGGTCTTCCTGGAGGGGTCGCCAAGGGTATCGCCAAAGAGGACCTGCCGCGTTTTCAGGAGCTGTGTCGCGAAGCTCTCGACTTCGCCCTGTTCACACTTCAAATCTTCCGCGACATAGTGCTTAAGAACGAAGAATACGTGAAATTTATCACGTCTGAGGCCTACACGCACTCTACCCATTACATGGGTTTGGTAGATCAGAACAATTGCCCAAATTTTTACGAGGGCATGATCCGAGTGGTAGATCCGACCGGCCGGGAAGTCGCTAAATTTCCCGTCCAGCAATATCTCGACTACATCGCCGAACACGTGGAGCCATGGAGCTACGTGAAGTTCTGCTACCTCAAACCAGTGGGGTGGAAAGGCTTTGTGGATGGCCCTGATAGCGGCGTGTATTCGGTGGCGCCGCTGGCGCGTCTGAATGTATCCGAACGCATGGCAACTCCAGAGGCTCAAAAGGCTCGAGAGGAATATTTCAGTGCTCTTGGCTATCCGGTTCATCACACCCTGGCCAATCACTGGGCGCGCGTGATCGAAATGATTTATGCTGCCGAGCGCATGGTGGAACTCATCAACGATCCCGAAATTACAAGTGCTGAAATCCGGAGGCTGCCAACAGAAAAGCCGACGGTTGGTATGGGAGTCGTCGAGGCGCCACGTGGCACCCTCATCCACCATTACGAGACTGACGAGCAGGGCATCTTGACAAAGGTCAATCTTATCGTCGCCACGCAAAACAACGCAGCTCGGATGGCCATGAGCGTGGAAAAAGCCGCAAAGGCGCTTATTCGGCAAGGAAACGTGAGTGAGGGACTCCTCAACAAAGTGGAAATGGCATTTCGAGCGTATGATCCGTGTCACGCATGCGCCACGCATTCGCTTCCCGGCGAAATGCCTCTCTGGGCACGGATCCGCAACGTCCGCGGCGAGATCATTCAAGAATTGAAACGATGACTACAGCACCCCAAGAGAGCTTGCAAGCGAACGAAGTTGGAGAAAAGCGCACGGCGCGGGTGATCGCTCTCGCCTTGGGCAACGATATTCTCGGAGACGACGCTGTCGGATTTCTCGCTGCACGTGCCCTAAAGAATGAATTCCCCTCCGGGGTGGATTTTGTCGAAACAGGCGAGGCGGGACTGGCTCTCGTTGAATTGCTCGAGGGCTACGAGAGGGCGCTGCTGCTGGATGCGTGTGTAACAGGTCTGCACGACGTGGGAACAGTGCTTGAATTTTTTCCTGAACATTTGGGACGCGTGGTGGCGCCCTCGCCCCATTACGCAGGGTTACCCGAAGTGCTGTATCTCGCAGAGCGCTTAGGTCTCGAGTTTCCCAAAGAGATACGTATCCTGGCCATGGAAGTGGAAGATCCGTTTACGGTGCGGGAAGGGTTAACCCCTCGTGTGCTTGAGGCACTCCCCCACTACATCGCACGGACGCGCGACGTCCTAAGGTGGCTAGTCGCTTCGGTGGGTGGAAACTGATTATACCATACTAGGAATAAGATAAATTACAATCATTTTAATAAGATTTGCTCGTGTAACTTACCGAATCTCTCGCGGAGCAGTGAGCTCGCGTTCGATCTTTTGAGTGCGGAAACGGAACGTGTAGGGCGTATTCGCCAGTGGCTGATTTGTGGAAGTCCGCACACTTCTGTCGACCGTGACATAGTATTCTTTTCCCCCCTCGAGATTTGCAAAGATTCGCGCCACCGTCCAGCCTGTGCGAGGATCTGAGTCGAAGTAAATACGGGGCTCAACGTCGGGGCGAGGACGAATTCGTAGCGAGTTAACGTTTAGTGTCTCGGTGCGGATGCGGGTATTGAAAAACACACTGATGGGGAGGGATAGCCCATTTACTCGGGCATCTACGGCCCCATCGCGCGGGTAAGTTTTGATAATGCCGGGTGCGCCGGTGACAAAACTAAACGTATAATCGTCTTTCATTTTTAGACCGGTTTGGTCGGCAGCCGACCGCGTTACCGTGATTTGGTATTGGGTATTGAACTTGATGGGACGCGCATCGTCGTCGTTGGAGAACACAAGAACCGCCGTTCGATCGTCCGCAGCTGGATGTGAGCTAGCTCCCATGTGAAAGGCGTATTTGGGCGCTGGTTCGAGCACGATGGCTTTTTCAACACTGGCCGCATCCATGGGTTTTGAGAACTTGATTTTCACAACGAGTTCATACCCCACGATGATGTTTCGTGCCCCATCGGGGGGATCCGTCCACACCACGCGCGGATAGTCACGTTTTGGTTCAAGCTGGATAGTGCCAACGTCCACAGTTTGTCCCGGTGCTACCTCGACTCCATCTACTCGGGCTGGTTCGTAGCCTTCTCGGGTGGCCGTGAGCACATAGGTCCCTGGTGGCACCTGGTCGATCTTGAATGATCCATCGGGCGCGGAAGCGACGAGATTGCGTGTACCGGCAAGGGCAACCTGCACGCCGCTGGCATCGGGAGGCTGTGCCTCTCCGTCGGCGACGAGGGACACTTTTCCGACCACCACTCCTGGCGTGGGCTTTTCCGGGATAATGGCCACATCAATTTTGAGCTCCGCGACACGCTTATCGCGCAGGTCCGCTAAATAAGAACGGGGCGAGGCGCCATCAACTGAGGCAAGGACAGTGTAGAGCCCGGCCCCGAGGCGGGTGAACTCAAAGCGGCCAGCATCATCAGGAGTAACGATGTAATCAGAATTGTCCAAGGCTAGTGTAATGCGTTGGTAGTCGGCAAGCTCTTTGCCGGCTTCATCAAGGAGGCGTACACGGCCAAGGATCATTCGGTCACCGGTTAGCTCGGCTTTGGTGATGGGCATTGTTGCCGGCCGCTCTGCCGAGCCAGGTTCCCTCTCCATCAAGACGCTATCAGCTTTGGTCTCCTGACCGCCTATGACCACAACATCAATAGCCGCCGATTGGAACCCAGGTTTTTCAAAGGTTACCCGATAGGCGCCCTGCTCGACGTTGAGAAACCGATAAATACCAGCTTCGTCGGTGACGGTGACCAGCGGAGTTCCTTGTAAACGTACAAGGACGCCGTCGTTGCTAGGAGCGTCTAATAACGTGACATAGCCGAATAGCGAACCTAGGCGGCGCGGCGACCGCTGAGACGCCGTCGAAGTGGTGGTCAGTGGACTATCTGCGCGTTCCAGTATAGCTGTGCGCGCTACGTAGGGAC
>JANZZJ010000248.1 GCA_026419455.1 Candidatus Sumerlaeaceae bacterium
AGATGTGTATAAGAGACAGGCTCTGCCGATTCTTCGGCAGGGGCCGCCGGCACCGGCTTTTCACTTGTTTCACTGCTGACCGGAGCTTGAGCCAAGGCTGGTTCTATTAGTTCTGCGCGCCGCCGAGAAGTTGCGCTTTCTCTTGCCCTACTGACGGAACTAACCCCCTTCGGCGTTAGGGGAGTGAGCCACGTATCGCTCTCCGTTGGCATGACCACCGGTTCCTCGACGTCTAATTGCGCTTCTTCACCGTGGGTCACAATGCGCCCCTTGTATTTGAGTGTTTCGGTGGCCTTGTCGGCGATAATCGTTGGTGTGAGAAAGATCAATAACATCTGTCGACCATTTTGCTCGGCTGGCCGTTCGTATTTGCCGAAGAGCAATGGCCCAACAATGGGAAGTTTCACCAGTCCGGGCACGCCACTTCGGCTTTCGTTGCGGTCTTGGCGCACCAGTCCGCCGATCACTCGCGTCTCCCCGCTCGGGATGATCAGCGTGGATTGAATCTCCTGATTCTTCGTGCCCACGGCGTCGAATTTCTTATCATTGAAAATGCGCTGGGTTACCACGGCTGAGTCGTTACTGATTTCAACTTCCATTTCGATGAGACCATTATTGTAAATCGTCGGCCTGATGTTGAGATCGAGACCAACGTTGATCAGGTTCTGCTGAGGAAGCTCAGTCGCCGTAAAGCCGGTCGTATCGCTTCGCACATTTTGTGTGTAGACACCGCCCGTGAAGAAGGGAACTTTTTCTCCCACGCTGAACGCCACTTCCTTTTGGTTTTTCACGATGGCGCGAGGCTGTTGGAGGATACGAGTACGTGAATCGCTAAGGGCTGCTTTAAGAGCGATGTAAGCGTGGCGAGACAGATATTGCGCGCTCAAGCCACTGCCGCCAACGGAAACGATGGGAAACTCCTTACGGAAATCGAGGAAGCCGAGAGTTTCCTTGTCCAGCGTGCCACTTCCTACCGGCACAGATCCGCCCTGAACGTTGCCGGTTGTGCTCCCCGAGCCACTGCCGGAACCACTTCCTGACCCTGACCCTGATCCTGATCCGCCAGAAGTGCTTCGGCCAGTTAGGCCGTCAATAACGCTGGAAAAAAGATCCCCACTCACCGTCCAATCGGCGCCGTAGCTCAGCCCTTCGCGGAAAGCCGTTTCAATAATCTCCGCCTGTATTAGGACTTGCTTCGCCGGCTGATCGAACGCCTGAAGAATCTTCTCAATCTTCTCATGGACTTCAGGAACATCTTCTACGATAAGCTTACCCGACTGAATGTTAATTTTATAATAAGCATTTGGCGTCAGGACCTCGCTAATTGCGTCCTCAAGATCTTGACGGTCTTGCCCCTCAAAGCCAATATTGTTGAGGTCGTAAACGCGCATCTCAGGTCCAATATCCAGCGTCTCCACGAGCAATTCCATTTGGCGGATGATGTCGAGCCTATCCCGAACGATGATCTGGTGCGTGCGCTCGTCCACCTCAGGCTGGGGCGCTGCCGGACTTTTCATGTTTGCCAGTTTTTCCGCGATTGCATTGACGTCGGCGTGGGCAATGTAGAAGACGCGTGTAACAAATTTCACGTCTATCTGCTCGATGAGGCGCTGCACCAGTTCCAGGACGTACGGCAAATCCGTCACAATGACCTTGTTCGATCGTGGATCAAAACTTGCCGTACCGATGTTGGGCGTGAGCACCCCTTGAATGGCCTTGTACGCTTCTTCGGCGGTAATCTCACGCGGAACAAAGACTTTCTGACGGACTTGTTTGGGAAGAACCTCTGCCCGGAACGATTCCTGATCCCAAATTTCATACGTGTCCGGGCGACCTTCCGCAGGATACCAGAGCCAGTTGGGTTTCTGATTAACAAGTATATCCAACACGCGTTCCAAAGGCATGTCGCGCGCTATGATCGTGACCTTCTGCCCAACAGTCTTGCCCCGTGCCACAACGTTCTTTCCACTCTTGCGCGATAGCTCTGCTACGACGCGTTCGATGGGAGCCTCGTTAAAGACTAGCGAAATCTTCCCCTCCCCTCCAGCCGACGGCGTTGCCGGTGCTTCTACTGGCACTGGAGCCGTTCCCGCCTCGGGAGACTGCGGTGACGCGACGGTACTCGCCACCGATGGGGTACTCTCCGGCATGTTGCCCGCTTGTGGCTGCGCAGCGATCACTTGTGCAGGCTGGAAGGTTGCCGTCACTGCGCCCGTGGAAACTGGCGCTGGTGTGGGAACATCGCCAGGAGCTACCGCCGCTGGTTGATTACCTGGGTCCGGACGGTCTCCTGTTTCTTCACTTTCGGGGGCGGACCATCCGCCTAATGCTAGCCCCATGAGCAACACGCTCATGGCCAGTCTTAAAAATTGTTTGCCCAATTGCCGTTCCATATTCCCTTCATTGAACGTTCGTTTCCATGGCAGGGAGCAATGGCAAAGTCTAGGTTTTTTCCCCGCCTCACAGTTTTTTCTCAGCAAAGCCTGCAGCTTGCCAGCCTTCATTGCGGCGCTCCTGGAGCTTCATCAAACATCCGTAAGATTTTTTGGTCCGGGATTCCTTCAATCCCAAGAGTGACTGATGGATTGTCAGAATTTGCGTCCACTCTCTTGAGAATGGCGTTCTTGAACACTCCTCTTTCCACTTCTACGGGCATGCTTTGGCCAATCCGCAGCGTAAACACGGCATGCTCCGGATCCGACTGCACTTTTGTGCGATCCTCAAAAGTGGCTTCTCCCACATCAACACTCATGAGTTTCCAAGCTGCGAAAATGGCATTCACATCAGGTGTACGGGGTGGAGTAGGGGTAGGCGGCGGCGGGGTAGGCGTCGGTGTCAACAGCGCTTGAAAGATTGGCTTTTCCCCGAAATGGGGGTACTTCTGTTGGGCTTCCACAGGATTGTAGGTTGTTTCCGGTTCCGGGGGAAGTTCAGTTTTCGTCGTGGGCGGCACAATAATTTCCACCTCTTGTTCATGGCTCTGGAAAATGAGTAGCGCCAAAGCCAGGATCACAACAAGAAGGAAGAGATTGAGCAGGATTTCCTGACGGTTCATTAACGACGTCCTCCTATGCGGCGGGCCCCAGGGCGACGCGGCCCCACCGTCTCTGTCGCTTCTTCAACCTTCACGATTCGCGCTAGCGTCACCTGACACTGAAGCTCAGGCGAGTCCACACCTTTGGAATGGGTAAGTAGGATAGATTTGATTAGGAATCCTTTCTGATCGAAACCTTTGAGAAGTTGTGCAATCTTGGGAAGCTCGCCCGTAATGTTCATCGCAAGAGTTAGAAATTCGTATTCCGTAACCCCCTTGATCTCTTCATGCTGAACTGGCTCGATAACTCTGCGTTCGCCGGGGAGAATTGCCTCAGCTGCTGCATCAACATCTTCGGAAAAAGAGTGTTCCGGATCCTTTCCGGGTTCTTCTTTCGGAAATTGAGCTTCGATGCGCCGATAGCCCTCCTCAATAGAGCGTGCCTGGGAAAGCAGGGCGACGTTTTTCTCGTATGTCGCCTGTTCCTTGTCCAATGCTTCCTGGCGTGACTGATATGCCTCCACCAAGGGTTCAACTGCCTGCAGGTAAAGTAACGTCCCAACCACAACGGCGCCCGTAATCATAAGTATTCTTCGTTCTCGATTACTCAGTGCCATCGGCGGAAGCCTCCTCTTTTGTGGCCTTCTCAGCAGCTGCCTGCTTCGACGCCGCTTTCTCGGGCGCGCGTTTGGGGAATGTGCAGGTGATTTGGAACTGGAGCACGGGGTCGGGGCGGTTGGGGAGGCGGATGGGGTTATTGCTTCCCTGATCTTGAACCACCGATTCGAAAATTCCCGTCTTTTTCAATTCGGCATCGAAACGGTTAATATCGGCGATGGTCTTAGCATGGCCTTCGATTTTCACGGCTTCGTCCTTGCGGTATTCAAAACGTGTTAGGGTCACGCGCTCAGGAATAAATTCGAACGAACTGATCCGCTCGATGATATCGAGGGCGCCGTGTTTGTCCTGAATGTAGCGCCGAATGATCTCCAACTTCTTTTTCTTTTCTTCCAAGTCCTCGACGCGAGTCTTCATCTCCCGGTTTTTTTGTTGATAAATTTCGAGAAGCTCCCCTTGGCGTGCAAAAAGATCCCACACGTAGACGTAGGCGAGGACCAGTGCAACAGCGACGAGAATCCCTGTCGTGATATAGGATTGCCGCCGTCGCTTTGTCTCGATCTCTTTTACGTATTCGGGTGGAACAAGGTTTATAAGAACGCTTCGGGGGGTGGCTGGAGCCAAAGCACCGAGCACGACTGCATAGACAGTGCCCAGCCGTTCTGCCTCTTTAGCGAGCACCGGTAAGAATTCATAGGCCTCGCAAGCGCTAAAAACTTTCGCCTCAACGCCGAAATTGACTTGAAAGAATCGGTCGAGATTTCTCAGAAGCGCTCCTTCTCCACATAGGAGAATGTCTGTTATCGGTGGACAATTGAATTCGCGGCGCGCGAACTCGTACGTGCGCCGCATTTCCTTGAGTAGCTGCAAAAGCCACGTGCTCACAGGTGACCTTGAGGAAGCGGACTGTTGGGTGGGCGCGTTTTGAAGGGCGGCATCAAGCACAATGGTCCCCGAAGTACTTTCACCCCACTCGTCAGAAACCATACCCGCTTCGTCGGATTCTCGCCTGAGATGACGAGTGTCGAGGACGTCAATATCCTGCAGATTTTGCGGATCAATGGCACGACCCTGTGCCGCAAACTCTGCTATGAGCTTGTGGATGTTTACCGGAATGCCCCGCGAAAAGCTTAACACGCCATCGTTCACAATCGCCAAATCAGTAGAAGCCTGACCAATGTTCAGCAATGCCACGACTCTGCCTTCCATGCTGGCGGTCGTGCTTGCTGCGAACGCATTAAAGGCAGCCAGGCTGCTCACGCCCAGTGTTTCCACCACCAGCCCCGCGCCCCGGCATACGTCAATGTACTCCTGAGCAATCGGGCGATCAATAGCAGCAATGAGGACCTGGCTCCCCTCCACACCCAGCTTATTTAGGACGAAATGGCTGACAACATGACGCTCCGCATTGAAGGGAATATGCCGTTCGGCTTCAAAACGCGCCATGCCACAAAGCTCGTCATCATTGGTGCTTGGCAGAGTGACCATGCGCACCATGACAAAGTTTTTCGGCACGACGATGCGCGCTCGTCGGATCCTGATTTTACGGGCTGCCAACGCCTCTTTGAGAAGCTTTGCTCGTTCGGCAACGCGCTGGGCCACGTCGTCATTCTTTGGCAAGCCCACCTTAAAAAGGTCGCGAATAACCGGCTTAGCTCGACCGAGGTCGCCCACCGCGACTTTGCATTCCTGTTCCGTGAATTCTATTGCAAGAATCTGCGCCATACTGTCCGCCTAAGATCTCATGCTATTCCATCCACTGCAACACCCGAATTGCCGGAATGCGGATGAGGTTGTCCTCAATCTGCCCGCCGCCTGCCTCGCGTTGCCTACCCAGGCGCCGTCCCGCAAAACTTCCGCGCCGACGATCGCTCGCAATCTTGCCTTTATTGCTTAGCAAGCGCGCATCCTCAGGATTATACGTGTCCAAATTACGCGAGACAAGAGCTCTCACCATTCTGGTTGTGTTACCGACACGCCCGATTCCGGTGATCAAAAATGTTGAAGAGCGAAACCCGATTTGCACACCGAGCGCACCTGCCGCACTAAGTTGCGCCATCGTCCCAGCATTCAGTCCTGGAACCTTTGCCAGATCTGCTAAGCTGTGAAAGGCGTTGTCCGGGTCGGGACGTTTTCCCTGCTCAGGATCACCGCGAAACTGAACTATGCTTTCCGCAGCTGCCTCAGCTGCTTCCATGTTCGTGCAATTATTAGCAGCGTAAGCAAGGATTGTTAGCACTTCGACACTGGCAGTGTTGAGATTGACCCGTCCGTTTCCCCGGACAGTGATGATGTCGCGCAGCGGTTTGGGCTGGCGGCGGTATCGAGAGAGCTTCTTTTCAATGGCCCGCTTGCCCAAGGCAACGCGGTCACGCGCTGCCTTTTCGGCCGCTTCGCGCTCTTTTGGGTCGAAACCATAGAACAACTCAGGCGTAATTCCGTAAACGTCCTGCAGTTCGTCAATCGTCAGAAAAGGTTCATTGCGGCACTGATAAATTAGCTCGTCGGCCGTGGTTTGCGACTTGATGCGCTGGCCTAGAAGCGCACTGTAATGTTCGTTTTCTTTCTCCCCGGCTGCACCCACGCAAATATCATCGCGGTCGCGCCAATCGACGATGGCGTTGGCGATGTCGTCGCTGTCAGGGGGCTCATACCCATAATATTCCAGCATCGCCTTGAGCAACCGCTGCGATGCAACATTGATATTTATCTTACTTTCTTCGTCCTCAATTTCGAGCTGATATGTGCCTTTGCCGAGTTTCACCTCTTTGTCCTTGTCTCGGCGGTCGGGTTGCGCCCACACGTCGGACATGGCGTCAAATTGCTGGTTGGGGTTCTCGGCAAAATCAATAAGCATATCATTCTGCAGGTGGGTCATACCTAGTGCGATTGCGCTCTTGGCGAGATTATACGCGATCAGTTGCTCTTTTTGGAGAAGTGCCAGCTTCGAATTGACCTGAATATCAAACGCCAATGTGGTAGCAATGACCCCCAGCACCACCACCATCCACAGAGTGAGCACAAGGACTGCTGCCCGACGCTTGCGAGTAATAAACCGTTGCAGCCATGCGCTCATCGTTCTGACCTCCGGCGGGTCCGGAAAATATCCCGTTGAGAGTCGCCCTCAGAAATCTCCGGCGGCAGATAGGTCTCCTGACTTGGATAGAGCTGAATGATTTGTCGGAATTTCTTCTCTTTTTCCGTCTTTTTGGGATCAGTAAAAGTATATGTGATCTCTACCCATGCAGGAAGATCATCCGTGCGGCGCTGGGCTCTGTCGGGGCCTGTATAGCCGCCAGTCGTCGTAGCTTTTTGCTCCTGTCCTTGGCGTTTAGCCTCATCCGTTTTTGTCGCCCCGCTTATCTCGGCATCTTCATCTTCGGGGGGATTGCGATATTGTGCTATATCACTGTCCCAGTCATCAGCGAGCACCCACTCACCATCGAAGTAATAACCGAATTTCAAATCGAAGGCTTTTACGTTATTAGCAAGTTTATCAATAACCGGCGGATTCGGCTTGGGAATCTCGTTACCGAAGTCATCTACTTCCGGAGCGATGATATCGTCCACAGCCCGATAGAGGCAACCGTCGGCCAAAAAGTACTTCACCCGAACCAGCCCAAATATCCGCCTTGTTTCGGGGAGGGCATCGCTTTGCAAGCGAGCAAATGTCAAAACGTCTTCCTCCGCATTGTCCTCAGCGCGGAAGGACAAATCAATACGTGGTCCTAAATCCGGAATCTCTGTGTCGTCGAGGATATTGACTCGAGCGCCGCTGGCCTGAAGCTCCTGTTCGCGCTGTGCTAACAGCTCTTCGCGTTGATTGCGCGTGATATTGTACGTCCAGGGCTGGCGGTAAAAAACATTTCTCAGATCGGAGGCAACCTGGCTTGTAACAAAGCGAATCGTTTGATCCAGCTCGGCGTGGGTCACGCCGATGTCATAGGCTCGCACTCCTGTCCGAAACGAAACAAAAAGCGCCGAAACGACTAACGTAAAAATAACAACCGCCACCATTACCTCCATGAGTGTAAAGGCATGCTGGCGGTGCGTGTTCATCGCGTTGCCTCCGCACGGAACAGTTCGTTATAGAACTTGGAGTCGAAGCGAAAGCGTTCGATGGGAAGCAGGTAGAGGTGAACTTCGAGTGCCTGCGTCGGCGTGCGCATTGTCTCGTTCTGGTAGTTGATTGTCAACGTGGCATGGCGGATGCCGCGTAAATCCTTCGTTTTAACTTTCGTTTGAAGGCTTTTGTACCGAACTTCCTCGTCTTGCACGGTAAGTTCCCAGGAGTAATCGGGATAGCCCTCGTCCGCAAAAGTTCCGCGATCCGATCGTGCCTTATCGGGGTCCAGTTCTAGGTCCTGCAGGAGACCCTCAGCAAGCACGCATGCCTGAGTGGTGATATCATTACGCCGAATTGCTTTCATGGAGACGGTGAAGGAGCGCATGATGGCGGCAACAGAGACGCCCAAAATCACCAGCGAGACGATGACTTCCAGTAGCATAAAAGCGCGACGCACCCGCAAATAGGGCGAATAGCGGACACGTCTGTGTGCTCGCCTCGAGCACCTTCTCCCTCCAAGCCACCCTTGCCATCGTAGTCTCATCTTGCAGTCCCCGCCGCTGCAAGTTTTTGTGCAGCTTCAGCATTAGCGGCGCGCTTGTCCTCGATCGTACCTGGCGTTATTTCGGTTCGCCCAGTGGACTTAATAACCTCGATTGTCAGCTTGGCCCCTGCACGGTTTGCAACCGTGAGCAGGAGAGGAGATGCGGAGCCATCAGGATAAAAATCCACGGCAACGATCTTGTTGTTAATAATATTGTCGTCGTAAGTAGTGACCTCGTCAAACCACAGGTCTTGATTCAACGTCCTCTTCTGTTCAAGCTGACGTTTCTTGCGCTTCGGATTGTACTCACCTGTTTTGGGATCCGGCTCGCGCAGGTCCAACCAGAACTCGCGCTTATCAAGGTCAAAAAACACCTGCGTTGTTCGCTGAGCGAAGATGGCCTCAGCACGTGCATACTTCATAAGTGCCACAATCTCGCGAACAGTGGCGCGCAGTTTATTTTTCTCGTTGAAACCGCGCAGGGTTGGAAAGGTCACCCCCATAAGAACCGTAAGGATTGTCAAGACCGTCAGTAATTCCAATAGGGTCATCCCACGGTCCCAGGTGCATCGAGCCAAGCCCCTTATGGCATCAGAGTTTCGCTTCATGCTTAACCCTGTTGGCTGGGATCGATGGAGAAAATAGGGAGGAGCATGGCAATCACAATAAAGCCGACGACGACACCCATCGCCAATATGATCAGGGGTTCGATGAGGCTTGTCAGCGTTTTTACTGAGCGCTCGACTTCCAGTTCGTAACTTCGCGCCACCTTGAGCAGAACGTCATCCAGCCGGCCAGTCTCTTCGCCGATTGCGATCATGTTCACCACGACCGGGGGGAACACTTTTGATTTTTTGAGTGGGCCGGCGACACCTTCGCCCTGAGTGACGTGCTCGGGGATCTTGGCCACTTCGTCCGCCACCACAGTGTTTGTTAGGACTTCGTGAACGATTTCTAGTGCCGGCAATATTGAAACGCCGTTGTGGAGCAGCGAGCCGAATGTGCGGGCAAAATTCGCAATCTCCCGCTTCACAATAGTGGGACCTAGCAGCGGGATCTTAACGATCAAACGATCAACAGCGCGCTTGCCTTCCGGAGTCTTGATAAGCCGCCACAAGGCCACACCACCACCAGCCACCCCGGCAAATATAAAAACCCAATAACTACGTAAAAAATCGCTTACTGCTATGAGAGCCTGCGTCGGCCAGGGCAGCGTTTGGTTCAGTTCACTGTAAATCTTCAAAATTTTGGGCATGACGACCGTCATGAGGATCGTCACAGCGCCAATCCCCGCGAAAACCATAACAACCGGATATGCGAGGGCCGCTTTGATTTTCGCACGCACCTCCGCTTCTGTTTCCGCAAAATCGGCCAAACGCGATAGCACGACATCGAGCATCCCCCCTGCTTCACCAGAGCGTACCATGGCCACATACAGTTTGGAAAAAACTTTTGGATGTTTTGCCATGGCTCCAGCGAGTGAATCGCCGCCTGCCACATCTTGTGCGATCTGCCCAATTATTTCCACGAAAGTCTCGTTTGCCGTCTGGTTCTGAATGACGCCGAGGGCACGCACAAGGGGGATTCCCGAGCTCAGCAGATCGGCCAACTGGCGATTAAAGGTTGCCAAATCGTTGACACTGACTCTCCGTGCTAGACGTTTGGCAACAGCTGCGACCCTTCGCTTCTTTTCACTTTCATTTTCAACACTGACGGGGAAATAGCCCATCGCTTGGAGTCGGCTAATAACAGCATTGACCGTTTCCGCCTCCAACAAGCCTGCAATGACCTGACCTTTGGAATCCTTCGCCTTATACGAGAAAACTGCCACTGTTACCCACTCTCGCCATTATGCTGCGCATTGTCGCGACCCTTCTCGCGAGGAACTTCACTCATCGTAAACAACCCCACCAAACTCATCTTCCATCGTCACGCGCAGAACTTCATCAATAGTGGTCAGGCCCGCGCGTACCTTGATCCAGCCATCCTCGCGAATGGTGCGCATACCATTGGCGATAGCCTGCTGCTTAATTTCATTTGAGGGGCGTCGTGCCACGATCATCTGTTTGAGGTCTTCGGTGACTTTAATGATCTCGTAAATCGCCGTGCGGCCTCGGAAACCAGTATAACGGCATTTCTCGCACCCAGCGGGACGCATGAATTGCGCTTCGCTCGTGTCCAATTTGTTCAGGCGCAAGCGTGCAACCACTTCCGGCGGAGGATTGTACGGCACCTTGCAATCGGGGCACAGCACCCGCACGAGGCGCTGGGCAATCAGCCCCTCTACGGAACTCGCAACCAGGAACGGCTCAATTCCCATGTCGAGAAGGCGACTCACTGCACCGGCTGCGTCGTTCGTGTGCAGCGTCGAGAATACCAGGTGCCCCGTCAGCGCAGCGCGAATTGCAGCCTGCGCCGTTTCGGGATCACGCGTCTCACCAACCATGATAACGTCCGGGTCCTGACGCAGCATCGTACGTAACACACGTGCGAAGGTAAGATCAATCTGTGGGTTTACCTGCACTTGTGTCACGCCAGCGATACGATACTCGATAGGATCCTCCACTGTGAGAATTTTCTTGTCCACCGTGTTGATCTCGGTGAGGGCAGCATAGAGAGTCGTGGATTTCCCTGATCCGGTCGGGCCGGTTACAAAAATGATTCCGTGCGGCTTCTTGATCATCCGCCGCAAAATTTTCAGGTGATATTCGTCTAGGCCGAGCCGATCGAGCGAGATAAGATCGCTGTCGCGCGACAAAATACGAATCGAGATGGATTCACCGTAGGGTGTTGGTAGCGTGGACACACGCAGGTCAAAGTCCTTATCCTGCACACGCACCTTGATCTTACCGTCCTGAGGCAGACGCCGCTCAGCAATATTCATGTCCGCCATGATCTTGATACGCGAAATAATCGCACTCTGGAACCGTTTGATGCTTGGTGGGATTGCCGCCTCGTAGAGCATACCGTCGATGCGGTAGCGGATGCGGAGCTCCTGCTCGAAAGGCTCCACGTGGATATCTGTAGCACGGTCGGAGATGGCCTCGGCGATGATCTGGTTCACGAACCGCACTATCGAAGCATCTTCTGCCATTTCATCAATGTCCTCGATTGTGCGATCCACTTCGATAGTCGTCTCGCCCCCTTGTTCCTGCATGAGTTCTTCCACCGTGTCCGCGCCAATGCCGTAATAACGCTTGATGGCTTCATCTATGTCTTTGGGCGGGGCTACCACCGGTTCGACTTCCATCTTGAGCAGTAGGCGTAGATCATCGAGGGTGTGGACGTCGAGAGGATCGCTCACCGCCACACGCAAGGTCCCATTTGTCTGCTCCAGAGGCACCAAGTTGTAGTGGCTCACTATTTTCGCGGGAATTTTTTCAATGACTTCCTTAGGTATTTGCACCTCGCTGAGGCGCACAAAAGGCAGCTGGAGCTGCTGCGCAAGAGCGCGCAGCACGTCCTCTTCACTTACCAGCCCCATTTTGACAAGAATCGTCCCTAAGCGTTCCCCCGTTTTGTGATGTTCGCGTAGGGCCAGCTCTAGATCGTCGGCATCAAGCTTGCCCTCGAGTACAAGGATTTGACCAAGTTGCATCTCAGAATTGAACATCGCTCATTCCTTTGCCCCGTAGTCCGTCGTTTTGGAGGGAGAGTCCGTCGCGACGGCCCATCAACCCGCCTGTGAATCAAGAAACATGCCAGCAAACGTCCCATTCGTTCGCCGCGGCAGGCCACCCCACTTCCCCCTATGATGCTTTAAGGCGTTATTTCGCAATCATTCGCAAATTGCTACCCTACTTCGGAAGACGAGGGTGGAAACTTACTATAAGTGGGCTGGGCCAAGGCCGGCCAACTCAAATTGTGAAATCACAATTTCACCTCTTTCGCTGCCGGACGAATTTGCCAACGTACACAGCCCCTTCCGCAACGAACGCAATGCGTGCGCCATCGGGGCTAACGGCCGGCCACGACTCGGCAATGCCGGGGGTGTTCGTGATATTCGTCCGTTCGCTTCCGTCTGCGGCCGCGTACCACAGATCTCCATCCACCACTCTCATCCCGTCGCCTATAGGAATATCGAAAACTATTCCGCTGGAGTCGGGTAGCCACGACGGGTTTTCGCCTTTGCCAACGCTAATCGTACGCTTACCGTCAATACTGCTGATATAGATGCCCGTTTCAATCCCACAGAATGCAATGAGTGTTTCGTCAGGGGAAAGCTTCGGTCCAAAAAAGCGGTCTTGACTCCCCGTGATTCGCTGAGGGTTGCCCTCGGCGTCCAAAACGTAAATATTCCCCTCTCGTTCGAACACGCGCTCGGCGACTGCTGGCACAGGGTATTTCTCCCCCGAAAGCATGATAGCTATGGGACGGCGGTCGATGGCCACGGAATATACCTGCATCCCATCGGCCGACCATTCAAAATTGAAATCAGGAAGCTTGTCATCCACCACCATCCGCGCTTCCGTTGTATTGGGACCAGCAAGCCAGAGGCCGTTTCTATCCCGGCGCGTGAAAGCAATGTCCAGCCCAAGTGGCGACCACTTTACCGCTACAAAGTCATTTGGCTTTGTGACGGCGTAGGCGCCTTCCACATGAGTTGTGCCTGGTTTCCACGGTGGATGCACAATGACCATGCGCTCAGCCGTCCGAGCCGACGTTGTGGACTCATCCTCACGCTCGCGCTCTTCACCGGCGACAGGAGAGTCGGGAGCGGGCGTCTTGAGTATGTCCCTTGGCGACAATTTCTGGATAGGTTCTTGAGCACCGATCTGGATCTTTTCGCTGTCGCCCCGGCGCAAAGGATGCTTGGCAACATAATACGTGACGGCCGCGCTTGCAACCACCACGACGAGCGTGAGGGCTATGACATCAACTTTGCGCACGTCGTTTCACTCCACTGACACATACTCAGTAGAAACGTGGCATCGGGGAATCAACTCGTCAGCCACTGCTTCTCACCCATAAAAATGGGTAAGGATAGTCCATACTTCCGGCAAGACTAGAATTGAATTTTCTCACTCACCAAACGAACATAAAATTACGATGGGCATTCGTCAGGAACTCGGAAGTCTGTTAGAACGTTTTGGCGCGGGGCGATATTTCAAGCGCCGTGTACGATGGAACCTGGAAACGTCGCGTCCGGCGGGACCATGCCCTCCGCCTCGGATTGCGCACTTGCGGTTTATCCACGTCGAGCCATCGTTCCTTTGCAATCTTGAGTGCCAAATGTGCCCGCGCCTCATTCAAGGTCATCAGGAAGGGCTCATGTCGCCCGAGTGTTTCGAGCGTCTGGTGCCCATCTTCCCGTTTCTTGACGCAGTAGTGCTCACGGGTTTTGGCGAACCCTTTATCAACCCCCATTTGCCGGAATTCATAGCGACCATACGGGGAGCTGGCGCGCGACCCTGCTTGAGCACAAATGGAACCCTTCTCGATGAGAAGCGAGCCGTGGCTGTGCTGTCGGCTGGGCTCCAGCATATTCAGTTCTCCATAGATGCTGGCACGGCAGAAACCTTTGAGCGCATCAGGGCAGGCGCCAAATGGGAGAAGGTTCTTGGAAATGCCCGTCGTTTTCATGAGCTGCGGCGCCATGGTGGATTCAACGAGGTCGAGACGGGATGGGTTTTCATCCTCATGCGGGACAATTGGCGTGAACTGCCGCTGGCCGTGCGCCATGCAGCTGAGATTGGTTTTGACCTATTTACCGCCAAGCTCCTGGAACGCCGAGCTCTTGCTTTCGAGCAAGAGCAGGACATTTACGATATTCAGGGCACGCTGCAGGTTGACCCGCAGGAATTCACGCAGGTACTTCATGAAGCTCGTGAGATTGCGTGCCAGGCCGGGATGAATTTTGTCGTCCACGAGTTTTTCGCCGGATATGAAGGGGCTTGTATGGCCGACCCTTTGCGTGGTGTTTTCGTGGATTGGATGGGGAATGTTACACCTTGTTGTCATCTCCCGGTCCGCGACGAGATGGGTCATTATCCCCAGCACAGTTTTGGAAACGTGCTCGATAGCCACATTTTTGATATTCTTGCGGGGCAGCGGGCGCAAGAATTCTGGAACCAGTGGCGGGCGCGCAC
>JANZZJ010000082.1 GCA_026419455.1 Candidatus Sumerlaeaceae bacterium
GTGGGCTCGGAGATGTGTATAAGAGACAGAATCACGTGGGTGCCGCGGCTAAGACAAAAAGGCCCACACGTATGATGGGTAGAAGTCTTCACTACTGTCCGGTTCGGCAAATCAAACTGAAACACGAGGCAGAGATCTTCGATGTCTTTCTGGGCTTCCACCACGCACTCGAGGATGGCAGGCTCGCCAGTTTCAAACAGGTGACGGGTACGCCCTTCTCTGTCCATGAGCCGCACTTCGCGAATGACAACATAGCCGGTTCCGAAGCGCAAATGCGGCATCAAAGCGACAAGATCGAGCGGCAGATCGCTAGGCACTTCGCCCGCAAGGCGCCGAATGATGAAATCAGCATACATCTTACTCACGCCCGCTGCTTCACCGTCCGCACGAATTGTTCCATCGTGGATCCAGATCGCTCGGCGGCAGACCGACTCAGCTTGCGCTGGAACGTGGGATACAAACAGCAGCGTCTTTCCCGCTCTCTTCAATTCGTCTATGCGCTTGAGGCATTTCCATTGGAAATAGCCGTCGCCGACTGCCAATGCTTCGTCCACAACGAGCACGTCGAGATCGGCGTGAATCGCAATCGCGAAGCCGAGACGGAGCATCATACCCCACGAATAATGTCTCACAGGCGTATGAATGAAGTCCCCCAGTTCGGCAAATTCGAGTATTTGGTCTAAACGCCGACGAATCTCTTTTCGGCTAAGCCCCAGTAGCGTTGCATTGAGATAGATATTTTCAATGCCTGTCAGGTCCAAATGAAAACCAGCTGTGAGTTCAATCAGGCCCCCCGCACGACCCATCACGAGGAGTTGGCCTGACGTCGGGGGCGTAATACCACAAACCAGCCGGAGAAAAGTAGTCTTGCCAGATCCATTAATCCCCAGAAGAGCTACAGAATCGCCTTCAGGGATTTCTAGCGAGATGTCCCTGAGAACTTCATGATAGCGCGGCGCCACCAGCCATTTCACGCGGCGTGCGACCCGCTGAAGGGCACTGCCATGGCTCGGCGGTTGGATCCGAAAAGCTTTCGTCACCCTGTGGAATGTGATCATCTGCAAAATGACCAACGTCTAATATCGTCTCCAAGACAAGCACGGAATGCGCCGGGTTTCAATACTTACGAAAAAAGCAACCAGAATCAACGACCCACATTCCGCTTTGGGGTAGGCGTGTGAGTCGCAAACACGACACATAAACGATATCGTGATCACTCGCTAGCGCACGCGCTGTCCTTGCTTTCTCTGTCCTGTAAGGTTTCCAGCATCTTTGATCTTGCGCGGTCCTCAATCCGTATTTTCTTTTTACGTCATGCAAATTCTTGAACGACCTCGATGGGAAATTGACGGTAACTCGGTCGTCACCGTGGGCGTTTTCGATGGCCTTCATCGGGGTCATCAAGCTCTCATCGCCCGTGTGGTTGAGCTCGCGACCCATAAGCGTTTTTCCGCGGGGCTGCTGACTTTTACAGATCACCCCCTTACGCTGTTGGCTCCGCCATTTGCGCCGAAGAAACTTCTCTATCCGGACCGAAAGCGGCAGCTTTTGCAGCAAACGGGGCTTGATTTCGTTGTCTGTGTGGAATTCTCGAGGGAATTCGCTCAGCTTACCCCTGAAGAATTTGTTTCGGAAATACTTGTTTCCCGTGCTCACATCGCTGCGATTGTCTGCGGGGAAGATTTTTGTTTTGGCGCCAACGGAAGTGGGACAGTCGGCACATTGAAAACCCTTGCGCAGCATTACGGGTTTCAAGTGCATGTTGTTGACCCCGTCGTCCATAAAAACATGTTTGTTCGGTCAACAATGATTCGCGACCTTCTTTACACAGGGGATGTGACCACTGCTGCGGAACTTCTCACCCGCCCCCACGAGCTTCGCGGTATTGTGGTGCGAGGCTATGGCAGGGGCCGAACCCTGGGCTTCCCGACTGCCAACTTGAACGTCAATCCTGCCTACGCAATTCCTGCGCGCGGCGTTTATGTTTGTGCTGCTTACCTGCCGCAACAGGAATTTCTCCTCCCAGCTCTGGTCAACATCGGTTTCAATCCAACTTTTGAATCAAACCACCTCAGCATAGAAGCACATCTCGTGGATTTCAACGAGGACATTGTGGGCTCGGATGTTTACTTGTTTTTTCTTAAGCGGTTGCGGGACGAAAGAAAATTCCCCAATCCTGACCTGCTCGTTGCGCAGCTCAAGCGTGATCGAGAAACGGGGCTCGCGTGCTATCATTCCTCCGAAATGGGTCCGCTGCTGGCGGCTGTCCGACAACTGGTGTACCCGCCTGCTTCGGCCCAATAAGCGTTAGAGCATCTTCTCCGGAACTATCTGTTGCGGCGAGAGAGACTTGAGCGGCGCTTCTTGTCCGCACCCACGCTTCTCGTTTTGTGCTCATGTTTTTTGAGTTCCAGTTTCAGAGTGCCGGAGGAGCTTGTTTCCCCCAGCATTCCTGGGCCACTGCCCCCGAGCAGCAAAGCCGCTGTTGAATCCTTCAGATTTTCGAGTACCCCCTCGTAAAGGGTAGACTCTGGTTTATCGCTTTTGCCTTCTGTTGATGACGCGAGTTTTATCGCGAAACGCCAGCTTTGCGGCTTTTCTTCTCTCAACCACACCGTTCGAATCTGCTCGCGGTGCGCAGAAAACTCCGCCCGTAAGGAAGGGTCAAGGCGGATGATTCGACAGGAATTCAAGACCTCTGTGCACGAAAGCGAGCTCAGTGGGAACCATATCACAGCCGGTTCTTTACCGACGAAACATGCACTCAGCCCGCCGATGCCCGGGCGTAACGCCGGTTCACCAATGAAATCGAGGCTTTCAATATTCTGTTTCCTTTTCCAATCGAGGCATGCGTGCACGGCTGCCGCGAATCTTTCGCAAAATTCGAGGGTGAAATATGCGTCCTCCGTTTCCGGAAGCGGTCCTAAAACAATTGGAAACAGACAACTGCGCCCACTAGAAATAGCTGAAACGCTCATGGAAGTTTCTCGGTCAGCGTACGTAACATCGAAGTCCCATGCTCCTGATGACCTTACGGCAAAGATTTCGAGAAGGTATCCACGCAGTTCTTTGGCATCGACATAGAAAAACCCGCTAGCGCGTTCCCCCAGGAAAGACTCGCACATCACCCACCGTTCGTTCAGCCACGTAAGATCCGCAGGATCGGGGCGAACTTGCGGCACTTCAACGGTGCCGCGAAGGCGTTTATCCTTAGCGTATACCACCATCCGCAGCGCCCCTACCTGACCGAGCGACTCCCATTCCACATTCGCTGCATATTCACCATTGGGAGACGGCTCGGGTTGGGGCATAAGCTGTTCCGCCGCTTTTACTGTCAAGACAGCTAACATCCCAGACGCTACGAGTCCCAGCAATACCCATAGTGTACCACGCGGGTGGAGCTTCTGTCGTTGTGCTTCCATAGTTGGGCTCTTGGGTTTCTTAGCCGTCTCTCCCAGATGCCACGTCAGTGCACAGATGGAGCTCTAATGTTCAGCGTTCTTTCTACCCCGTTTTCCCCACAAACATCGTCCGAAGCGTGTGAGGGAACACTAATCCTCCTTTGCAGGCAACTTGACGGTCACTTTGTGCACGAGAGGCTCGCCTTCGAACTCAAATGCTGTGTTTTCCAGTGTTGGCGTGGTGATAGGTGCGTCGTCACGCGGAGCCAATCGCACGCCCTCGGCAAAAACATCATAACGTTGTGGCTCAAGATCACAAAACAGAAATTCTCCCGGTGTGCTGGTCGTTGGCGGATGCGCCAGGTACACATCGCCATTCTTGCCGCGTAATTTCAACAGTACTGGGAAGTCAACGACCTGCCCATTTTCTTTCACGGCTATCACTTTTGCGGACTGGTCAACACCAAGAGGCATTTCTCCAAAATCCACCATAGGCGGTCGAACGAACCGGTTTTCGATCACATAAGCCTCGCCAATGCGCCCGTCTTTTATGGGCAACCCTTTCGCCGCGTTCTCGCGGATCGTCGCGACAAGCTGCTTTAGCTGTTCTGGTGTACGTTTGCGCAACCGCTCCATGCTTTCCGGTCCCGGCTGAGCCAATTCGGGCTTAAAAGGGGTGTTGGGATCGTACACAATGGCAAAGTTCCCCGGTTTCATCTCCAGATAGAAGTTTCCCTCAGCATCAACTTCAGCCGCGACTTCGGCCATCGCACGTACCTTGTCCAAGGTATTCTCATGAGGAAGTTCCTTTAAGCGCTCCTGAAAGATGAAATAAACAGTCCCGCCGCCGATGGTAGTAAAATCATCCCGCACAAAGCGCCCTCCCACCACAGTAAGTTCGGGCGGCTTCTGGATTCCGCCTTGCGATGTCGTTGGAGACGTTTTCGCATCGTTGTCCTGAGCCCATACGGCGCTACTCAGCAGGAGTACAATGCCCGTGATCTTAGCAAAACGCTGGCACATCATCTTTTACTCCCTTCGTGTCCGAAGTGGGAACACTTGTGAAAACCCTTGTGAATGCGCGGAACAAATGAGCAAGCACCATGCCGCCTTCATAGGGCGTGCGCATGTTCCCGTTTGATAGGATATTGGGATGCACGGGCAAACATTGCAAGTACGGAATGTGGCATTTCTCGCGGCGCCTAGGGATTTCTTGACCAATCACCTTGTGGAGTCGTTACGGAAGGCACGGAAATGCACGGACAACCGTTGTTCCCTCTCTTATAAGTTCTGGAACTGAACGCACGCGTCAGTCGAGATGACGAAGCCTGTAATCGCCCTGTGGGAACTCAATGCGAAGGCACATTTCGGATATACGCGACACGATGCGCGGTCCAATCTGACCTCGCAGCTCCTCGAGGGAGCGGTTTGTTGTTATGATGGTGGGAAGGTCATTTTCATAACGTCCGTTGATGAGGACGTAGAGGCGGTCCATGACATAATCACTGACTTTCTCTGCGCCAAGATCATCGAGCACTAGAAGGTCGGTATCAACGGCTTCATCGATGATGGAAGCTTCATCCACATCCACCGAATTGCTCATGGTACGACGCAACTCTAAGAAAAGTTCCGGAACGTTCCAATAAAGCCCCCTATACCCCTTAGCTATGACTTCTTTAAGGATTCCAATCGCCACATGAGTTTTACCTGTTCCCTCTTTCCCATAAAGCAATAAGCCTTTTGTGGGCTGATGAGGGGCGTTAACTCGGAAGGTTTTGATAAAATTGCGGGCAAATTCTATGATTTGTCGGTGGCTTTGTTCCAAGATCCGAAAACTCTCGAGTGTCTTACTAAAGTACCGGGTCGGGATGCGTGCCGACTTGTAAGCTTCCTCCCGTCGCAGTTCCGCTAGGCACTCGCACGGAACAGCTCCATGATCCGTCTGGATGTAGCCCCACCCCTCACACTTTGGGCAAATCTGGTTCGTTTTCTGCCTTCTGCTCATCTAACGTCCTTTTCTGCCGAATCAGTTCCCTTACCACCCAAGCCAAAGAGTGGATGTCGTTGGCAGCCGCTCTCCTAAAAGTTCTGCGAACCATCTCTATGGGAAAGCGCTGCCTAATCAAGCGAAGTTCGTCTAAAATGAAAGCATTCATCTTTACGCCAATGATGTTGAGATAGAGGTCTACGATTTCCTTCAGCAGCAAGTCTTCAGTCTCAGCCTCATTCGTCTCGAGTTGGTCTGCATCTACATAGCGAAAAAAGTGACCTTCCGTTGCAAACATCTCAGGATAGAGTTGCCGAATTTCTGCGGGGGAACGTGGCGTCGGCAATGGTACTTTGATGCGAAAGAGGGCCTCTTCCTCGTCATTATCAGGAAGAAAGTACGTAAGCACACCAATTTTGCGCAAGCTCGCGGCAGCGCGGCGCAGAAGTTCGGGGGCAACCCCTGTTCGCTCAGCAAGATTCGCAATGGATATCTCGACCACACCGGGCTGAGGATTTAGGGCGCAATCGAGCTCCACCACCTTTTTAAAAAGAAGCCAGCCAGCACCGCCACGAATCTTGGCGTTTAGAAGGTTAGGTAAGCCGCTTAGCTCGAGCCAAAGAGGGGCCCACACTTTTTGTTCGTAGCGCATATTCCTTCGTGCAAACTCATCCGGATCCGGATGGCCACAGGGGGCTTGGTTTTCTCGTCACACTGCTGTCTGTTCAATTGTTTTAAGATCACGTACTTTGACGTCGCGGGGATAGCTACCCATGATGCGCAAATACGTCGCCAGTCCCTTAAGCTCTTCCAATGCTTCGTAAACGTGGGGATCACGCACGTGACCCTCTAAATCAACGAAGAAGAAGTAATCCCAAGCCTTCTTGCGAGAGGGGCGGCTCTCAATCGTCGATAAGTTGATATTGCGCTTCTTGAAGGGAAACAATAGGTCAAATAATGCACCAGGCCGATCTTTTATTGAGAACATGATGCTTGTCTTATCTTTGCCAGTTGGCGCCGCTTCTTGTTTTCCGATCACCAAGAACCGTGTCATGTTGTCTTTCATGTCCTCGATATTTGCCGCAATAATCGGCACATTGTATTTGCGAGCGGCGATTTCGCTTCCTATGGCCGCCGCGTAGTCCCGGTCCTTGGCCATTTCCACCCCTTTCACCGTGGAGCTAACTTCGATAAGCTGCACCCCCGGCAGGTTCTCTTTTAGCCACACAGAGCATTGCTGGAATGGCTCAGCCTTCGAGTAAATCGTCTTAATACGTTCGAGAGGATTGCGCGATATCAGATTATGATGGATATGGAGATAGATTTCCGAACAGATCAGAAGTTCGTAGTCGAGGAACAGGTCAAGTGTGGTGTGGATTACGCCGCCGGTCGAATTCTCAATAGGCACCACACCGTAATCCACCCAGTCGCGATCCACGGCGAAGAAGATGTCCTCGACTGAGGCATACGGCTGGTAAGCTACCGAGTTTCCAAACTCCGTTAGTGCTGCAAGATGCGAGTAAGTAGCCTCCGGGCCGAGGTAAGCCACTGTGGGTGGCTTCTCCGCTGCAAGGCAGCCGGACATAATTTCCACGAAGACCTTGCGCAGGGCGTCCTGGGGGAAGTCGTTGCGGCTTGCTGAGAGAACGTTTTCCAGCACTCGCTTTTGCCGCGCAGGATCATAGAATTTCTGCTGGCCCGTTTGAAGCTTTGCCTGGCCAATCTCACGTGCCAGACGCGCACGCTCATCAAGCAGCTCCACCAGCCTGCGATCCAGCTCGTCTATCTCTTTGCGGATTTCCTCGATCTTTTTCGTCATGGATCTTTCTTCACTGTCCCTATCATTCAGCCGTCCCTACGTGACCAATCATACGGGATCTCACTTCCGTGAGGCGGTAGGCGGTATTCATCCGGATTTGCGTGATTGTACGGCTCGGTCACTGTATTAACCACGATGGCCTCGTACTCCGAGATACATTTAAAGCCATGATAAACTCCAGGCGGGATCTGGATCAACATAGGATTAAAATCGCCGATGAAAAATTCGTTAACCATTCCTTTCGTAGGCGAATCGTCGCGCGGATCATATAACACCACCTTCATCATGCCCCGCACGCAAACGAAATGGTCCGTTTGCAATTTGTGGTAATGCCACGCTTTGACCACCCCGGGGTAAGCGGTGGTCATATAAACCTGTCCAAATTTCAGGAAAATGTCATCATCGGCCCGCAGCATTTCCATCACACGGCCACGCTCATCAGCATGGATCTTTAACGGTTTCGTTCTTACGCCGTGGATTAACGTTTGCCTCATGTGTTCCTCTCGTGTTATCGAAGTTCTTGTTTTAGCCGCACAATGTTCACTGATTTTTTCCGTTGTCTTCAGTGACCTCGTAAAAGCAATGAAAGATGTATTCGACCACAACGAGGAGTTCAAGAAATGTCACGTTCCGAAGCTTCAGAAAAAGCAGATGCTAGCCGTCTCAAAGCGCTCGAAATGGCGCTGACGCAAATTGAACGCAATTATGGCAAAGGCGCCATCATGCGCATGGGGGAACAAGCCATTGAGCAGGGAATACAGGTTATTCCCACGGGCTCCATTTCGCTCGATTGTGCTCTTGGCATCTGGGGAGTTCCTCGTGGAAGAATCGTGGAAATATTTGGGCCGGAAAGCTCCGGCAAGACCACTCTAGCCCTTCACGTAGTAGCCAATGCGCAAAAAATGGGCGGCGTTGCTGCTTATATTGACGCCGAGCACGCAATGGACCCTGTGTATTGCCGCAAGCTTGGCGTCAATGTGGACGAGCTCCTCATCTCCCAACCCGACACAGGCGAGCAGGCGCTAGACATTGTGGAAACCTTGGTGCGGTCGAATGCTGTTGATGTCATTGTGATAGATTCGGTTGCTGCTCTTGTGCCAAAGGCAGAAATCGAGGGCGAGATGGGCGATAGTTTCGTGGGGCTTCAGGCGCGGCTAATGTCCCAGGCCTTACGCAAACTCACTGCCGCCATTAACAAAAGCAAAACGTGTGTCATTTTCATCAACCAGATCCGAGAAAAAATCGGTGTGATGTTCGGAAACCCCGAAACAACAACGGGAGGACGTGCACTCAAGTTTTATGCCTCCGTTCGCATTGATATCCGCCGAATCGGAGCTATCAAGGAAGGCACAGAAAACGTCGGTAACCGATGTCGTGCCAAGGTGGTCAAGAACAAGCTTGCGCCACCCTTCAAGGAAGCTGAATTCGATATCATGTTTGGCGAAGGCATCTCACGCGAAGGCGATCTCCTTGACCTTGGCGTGAGTGCTAAACTCATAGATAAAAGTGGGGCCTGGTTCTCGTTTGAGGGCGAACGAATCGGACAAGGTCGCGAAAACGCAAAACAATTCCTTAAGCAGCATCCTGAAATTGCCGACCGACTCGAGCGTGCTATCAAGGAACGCATCAATCCCGATATGCTCCCCTCGCGCGCAGATGTTATTGCCGAATAGTGAGGGAGTAAGCCGTCGGCAGGAGCAACGCATTACATGCAACTTGCTAAGCGGTCGCTAAGCAACACAAACCACTCAGCCCCGCCTCGCAGACTTCGCGTGCGACGCAGTGGCAGCCATTTTCTAAGGTTTAAGGACGCCGTAGGCAGACGTCTGCCAACGAGTGAGGCTTATTTCTTTGGCGTGGGAATCTTTCCCGGAAGTTTTTGAGCCAAGAGCCACTCTCAACTCGGAGTCCGTCGCATGCGTGTTGCCGTTGCTTGCTTATGCGGCTCGCAACTCCTGCCCTATGCGTGGTCATGTCAACCCGTGTGGGCATGCGACTCCGGGGAATAAACGACTGTGGGAATCCTGCTGCTGCTCAGCGCGATAGAAGTGTTACCAAGAGAAACCCCTTCCGCACGTTTCTCCGTGCTGCTCTCGTGGCTGACCACCGGTTGCCCCGATACTTGGCCGTGTTTGAAAATCACACATGCGATAATCTCCATCTCGCTTATGGAGAAGAGGGCGCTTGCAAAACACGGCAATGCCACAGTTCGCGCTAAGAAAGCGCGTTGAAATGCTGACCTTCTTCCCCTTGCCTTGGCTTTAAGTTACCTGCGCATGATATTTTTAATAAGAAATTAGCGTGAAAAACGGTACATCGTTAAGTTTTTCACGACCGTTTAAGAAGCTAAGCTCGATGATTGTGGCTGCCTCGTGAATCTCACCTCCTGAGCTTTGCACGAGCCGACACGCTGCCGCCAGGGTGCCGCCCGTAGCAATCACATCATCGAGAACGACCACACGGTCAGCGGATGTGATGGCGTCTTGATGAATCTCCACGCTATCGGTGCCATACTCAAGTTCGTAAGATTCGCGATAAGTGGCGGCGGGCAATTTACCCACTTTACGCACCGGTACGATGCCGGCGCCTATGGCGTAGGCCAGAGCTGCCCCGAAAATGAACCCGCGCGACTCAATCGCCACCACCTGCGTGATGCCCTTATCGCGATAACGCTGGGCTAACTGTTCTATCGCTTCCCGAAACGCTTCAGGGGCCTTGAGAAGCGGCGTGATATCTTTGAAAGTAATACCTGGTTTGGGGAAATCTGGAATGTCCCGTATGTAGCTTTTTAGGTCAACCATAACTTCGTCCCTTTGCCACCAGATAATGTGACCCATATCTGCTTCTTGGGGTTGGCACTTCGTACGCGTCTCGTCGAT
The DNA here is from genome assembly GCA_026419455.1 of Candidatus Sumerlaeaceae bacterium. GTDB lineage: Bacteria > Sumerlaeota > Sumerlaeia > Sumerlaeales > Sumerlaeaceae > DRVG01. The sequence goes on from JANZZJ010000082.1 coordinate 10,087, forward strand.
GGCAACATTGTCAATTCCTTTGCGAGCAAAGCATGGAATTAGCCAACCAGGGAGTCAGTGACGAGCACAATTTTGCCAAAGTTTTCGCGGTTTTCCATTCGCTCTTGCGCTTGTTTGGCTTGATCGAGCCGGAATGTCTTGTCCACCACCGGCACGACCTTTTTTGCCGCAGCCAGCCTTATCACGGTCTCAAGTTCGCGTCGGAACCCCATGTAAGAACCAATGACAGAGATTTGCTTAGCGTAGAGAGTTCTCACGTTCAGTGAAGCTTCCATGCCGGTCGTAGCGGCGCAGTTCACGAGTCTTCCGCCCCGACGCAAAACAGCAAGGCTGCGCTCCCATACGGCTGGGCCCACGGGATCGATAACGAGGTCTACTCCGCGACCGTTCGTGAGCTGTTGAACGTGCTCCACCAGGTCGTCACGATCATAGTTTATTGTTCCGTCAGCGCCCAGCTCACGTCTCGCCCGCTGGAGTTTGTGATCGCTTGCTGACGTGGTGAGGATGAAGGCTCCAACCAGGCGTGCCAGTTGAATCGCCGCCATTCCCACCCCGCTACCACACGCATGAACCAACACTGTTTCTCCTGGCTGCAACTTCCCGCAGGAAAACAGCATGTGGTAGGCCGTCAGAAAAACTAGCGGAAGCGCTGCCCACTGCTCGTAATCGAGAGTCCGTGGTACGGGAATAACATGACGCGCAGCGGCGACCGCAAACTCTGCATATCCTCCCTGCAGCTGAAAGCCAAAGATCTTGTACTCAGGGCAATAGGAGTCCTCACCCGCAAGGCACGCCGGACACGTGCCGCAACCTTGTCCAGGTGCAATGATGACACGCTCGCCGGGCTTGAGGTGGGGAACACCTTCTCCAACCTCAGCCACTATGCCACAAACATCACATCCCGAAATATGGGGCATCGGGATGGGAACTTTAAAGGCACCCCGCCGTGCCCAGAGATCCAAATGGTTTAGCGCGCATGCTTTGACTTGCACTAAAACTTCCCCTGGCCCGGGTTTCGGCGTGGGCACGCTTTTCACCTGAAGCTTTTCGACGCCACCAAAATCTTCGAAAACGACGGCTTTCATTCTTACCTCCGTTTCATCCGATCGGGATGCGACCTGCATAGCCTTCGTTCAGGCCGTGATAATAACGAATCGCGCTGCCATCTGACAATTCGTAGCAATAGAACACTTCGATCCCGTTGACGATTGCCGGAAAATCAACTAGTCCGCGACGCCAATCGCGCACAATGATTCCTCGTTCTTCTATCTCCGACAGCAGTGCCTCAGCAATCTTTCTCCTGTCCTCAGCCTTCAGCTCCTCAGTCGATATACTGATTTTGTCTTTGGTTCCCTTGCCGTTGCCGTTGGCGGAACGACCTCTCCACTCGGGCGAGTGGTAACCAGATAAAACGTGAATAGTGTGAAACTTTTCTCTCAACCACCCGACAAGTTCGTTGGCTTCTTCAAGCGTAAAGTGTTTCTGAAAATTCCATGAGGGCGTCATCGCAGCTACTTCTTAAACTTGCTTCCTCCTGGACGGTAAAGAAAATTCCTAAGTTATTGACACTTCGCCAAGGTTTATGGTTAAAACAGCACATGAATCGGATTTGCCATAACTGCGGTAGGGAAGTTGGCTCGAACGAACAACTATACGTTTTGAGGATCGAACTGTTTGCAAAAGCTGAGCCGTTAGAACTGACTATTGACGATCTTCTGGCAGACCACACTGCCCAAATAGAGAAACTCATCGAAGAAATGGAAGCGTTGGATCCGGAAGAGGCGAGCGACGAAGTCTATGAATCCTATAATTTTGAGCTTTGCCCTGAGTGTCGCCGCCGGGTCCATCATTTGCTTAAGGGACGGGCTAAGTCTCACAAGGTTCAGTAGCGAGAAATTTAAGAATCGCGCTTGACGGCCTTAACTCAAACTGGCGCTCTATGCCAACTATCACAAACTAAAAACGATTTGGAAAGCGAATGCCAAAGATTCGCGTGGGGGTGGTGGGTGTTGGCCATTTGGGACAACACCACGCCCGTGTTTACGCGGAATTGCAGAATTGCGAATTAGTCGGCGTGGCTGACATCGACGCCCGGGCAGCTCAAAAGATAGCAAAGCAGTTCAAAACGCAAGCTTGGACGGACTATCGTGAGTTGTTGGGGCGGGTGGATGCATGTAGTATTGTTGTCCCAACCATTTACCATTATCCCATCGCGCGAGATTTTCTCGAGCACGGCGTACACGTCCTCGTGGAGAAGCCCATCACAACCACTGTGGACGAAGCCCAAAATCTCATTGATCTGGCACGCGAAAAACAGCTCATCTTGCAAGTTGGCCATATTGAACGCTTTAATACGGCCATCATGCGCCTCAAACAAATCGTTCGCGATCCCGCTTTTATCGAAGCCCACCGCCTCGGCCCGTACGATCCCCGCGTCAAGGATGTCGGGGTGGTGCTCGATCTTATGATTCACGATCTTGATATCATCCTTCAGCTCGTCAACGCCCCCATAGAACGCGTCGAAGCTGCAGGGGTTGGAGTTTACGGTGACAAGGAAGACATTGCGAACGCGCGAATCCATTTTGCTAATGGCTGCATTGCAAACCTCACAGCAAGCCGCGTCACTCCCGTCCGCAAGCGTAAGATCCGTGTTTTTCAGCCTAATGCCTATATCTCTATCGACTACATAGAGCAGGAAGTAGAAATCTACCGGCGCATTAAGAACCCCAACGCAGCCTCAGGAACTCCAAACGTCACAATCGTCCGTACCAAAGAGACCCTTAAGAAGCAGGAACCTTTAAAGCTAGAATTGCAGCACTTCCTTGAATGCGTCGAACGCGGCGTGGAGCCAATGGTCAAAGGCGAACATGGGCGCGATGCCCTCGTCTTGGCCGTTGATATAACAAAACTTATATCTGACCGTTTAAAACAGTTTTTTAGCGGACGTTAAAGGGTGGAGCATCCCTGCCGATGATCACGAGTCATAATAAACCGATCCGGCTCATGTTTGTCGCTGGGGAAAATTCTGCGGATCAACATGCCTCACGTCTTATCTTAGAACTTAAGAAGCAAATTGCCAATTTACAATGCTTTGGATACGGCGGATCGCAAATGGCTGCTGCGGGGATGCGGCTGGATTTCAACCTTGCTGAGGGGTTGCCTATTATTGGTATCACGCAGGCGATTAAGCACTATCCTGAACTTAAGCGCCTGTTTAATCGTGCCCGACGGATGCTTGCACACGAGAGACCAGATGCTCTTGTGCTTGTTGACTATCCTGGCTTCAACCTACGTCTTGCACGTGAAGCAACAAAACTCCATATTCCAGTTATCTACTATATTGCGCCGCAGGTATGGGCATGGCATTCATCGCGCATTAAAATCTTGGCAAAGACGGTTTCCATGCTCCTCGTCATCTTCCCTTTTGAAGAAACCCTCTTCCGCCAAGCTGGCATTGAGACTTACTACGTCGGCCACCCGTTGCTCGATGCTCCCCTTGCTTCTCGTTCACGGCAGGAGGTTCTTGATTTCCTTGGCTTGCCCGTTGAAACTACGTTGATTGGGCTTATTCCTGGAAGTCGACGGAGCGAGTTGAAATATCATCTGCGGCCGATGCTCGAAGCCGCAAGGCGTGTGGCGCGCGAAATCCCGCAAGCTGCATTTGTGCTGCCCCAGGCCCATACGATAACCTCCGACCTGCTTCGCCCCGAGCTGGAAGCTTATCGCGATCTGCGTATCCGGATTGTGGAGGATGATCACGCTTCCGTGCGAACTGCACTTGATTTTGCAATTTGCAAAAGCGGGACTTCGACGCTTGAGCTCGCCTTGGCGGGAGTTCCGATGGTAGTGATCTATCGCGTGTCGACACCGACCTACCTCATTGCTCGGGCTGTTGTGCGTACGCAGTGGATAAGCTTGGTCAATATAGTCATGGGAAGAGCAGTCGTTCCTGAACTTCTTCAGGATGCCGCTGCACCAGATCGGATCGCCGAAGAAACATTGAAATTGCTTAGGACTCCCACTGCATTAGCGGAGATGCGGACCGAGCTGTCACGAATTAAGGGGATGTTCGGGCCTCCCGGATGTGCCAAGCGCGCTGCGGAGCGGATCGTAGCTTTCCTCAACAATTGCGGTGAGCAGCAACGCTGCAGCTCCTAAAAGAAAAGGCTGCCAACTCCCGGCACGCCGTCGAACACACGACCAGACGTCCTTAGGGCTGCTCCCGTCAAGGCCTGACCCGGTTCGGACCGAACCGTCGTCCGAGGCGTGTCGGGAGTTGGCAACCTTTCACGGACTGCATCCTGTTCTACTTCACAACACTCCTGCTATTCAGGCAGCGCACCTGGCAGCTGTGTCGTCCGCCTTCGCTCACAGGGGAAGGGACAGCCGGGACTATTACTCGCGTGGAGCGGGCCATTGTAACGTGACGGTAAAAAGGTGGCCGGGACTTAAGCTGAACGATAACCGAAGATCGAGTAGCTTCGCTATGGATTTAGCCAACGTCAGCCCCAAACCGCTGTGCTGCCGGTCGGTGCGTGCGGAGTCCTTTCGCCAAAACGGCTCTGTCATGTTTTCAAGGTCAGCCGGACTCAAATCTCTTGCATAGTTAGAGATGCTTAGCGTGCCACCTCTCGCGGAGTCGTAATTCATTTCGACGGTAATCTCGGTATGCTCTGGGGCGTAATCAACAGCGTTTCCTAAAAGGTTGCGAACGATAGTTCGCAAAAGATATTCATTCGATTGCACCATCGCTCCCTGTGTGCCGCAGTGCTGAACAACCCGCAGCTGTCTCTCCAAGGCTTTCTCGCTGAGACGCATGCATTCGTCCTGCACAATAGAGAAGAAGTCCAAACGATCCATGGGGGGCTTTCTGGCGTTTTCGCCGTGACGCGCCATCTCTAACAGGGTTTCCACAAG
>JANZZJ010000150.1 GCA_026419455.1 Candidatus Sumerlaeaceae bacterium
GGTTACCCCCGCCCCGCCACAACGGCCGACACTTCGGAAGGAATTTGGGTTGATCCCGGGCGTAACGACGTCCGTCAGTACACACGTAATATCCTTAAGGACATTGTTCTCAACTACGATATAGATGGGGTGATTTTCGACCGAGTACGTTACCCTGGCGACGCTTTACCCCACCGAAACGAGGCCTATGGCTACAACCCTCAGGCATTGTCTGATATGGGACTCAGCAATCCCGGCCCCGGAAGCACGGCATTTATTAATGCACGTCGGCAAGCGGTTGCGAATTTCATCTCCGAAGCCCGTGCCGATGTCCATGCCATTAAACCATGGATTATCGTAGGGGCTGCCCCGGTTGTTTATGGCACAAGTCTGACCGATACTTATTCCACCGTCTTTCAGTACTTCCCACTGTGGAACACGATGAGTAACCCAAATCATGTCAACGGATATGGGATTTTGGATATGGTTGCGCCGCAGTATTACAGGTCTACTGCGTCAGCTAACAGGTCTCTCATGGATTTGGCCAAGCCTGACGTTACCAACATGGTCCACCAAGCGACTCTATACACGGGAAGTGAGCCAGCGGCCGAAATGGCACAAAGTATTTGCGACACGCGCGATGCCACCCGCGGCATGAAAGGCTTTGGCATTTTTGCTTACAGTGGAGTGAGCTCATCTGGATTTATGACTACACTAAACTCGACCTCTACCACTCCGTGTGGAACAGGCGTAATGTCCTCCCCAAGCTCTCCGGTAGAGTACACACTCAAAGTCAATTGGGACAGCACAAAGCCCAACAACATCACTAACCTTGCCGCGAGTACGAGCCAACCCGGGAGGGTGCGCCTGACATGGTCAACGCCTTCAGCTGCCTCCGACGGCGATCTCCCAGTTCGTTATCTTGTTTACCGCTCAACGTCTACCCCCGTAAAACTGTACTACAGTAACCTCGTGAATCGGAACTACGATGTGACAGGTAACGAATTTATTGACGAGCCTTCCAAAGGCCTTACTGCTGGGACCTATTATTACAAGGTTATCCCCGTGGATGATTATAACAATAAAGGTGACTCCAACACAGTCGGTCCGGTAAGTCCCACCTTCCCCGAGTTTATCGTTGAAACGCGGACAGGTGGCCAGAATGTGTCACGATATCAGGAAATAAGCGGCGACTGGCAGAATTCTACTTCCAAAAGTACAGCGGCTGGTGTCACAGCTGGGATTGGGTCGCGTTTTGCAACGCTCGATACGAAAAATGACGTGGCCCGTTTTCACCTTTCAGGCATATCTGGCGTCCCCTCGGGAGCCCACTATTATGAAATTTACTACACCACTAACAATGTGAGCTCAACTAATTGCGCCAACTGTACCTATCGCGTGAAAACACCTAGCGGAGTAGTATCAGGCACGTTTGACGTTCTGGCGTCGACAACAGGCAATGTCTGGTATAAAGTGGTTGGCCCCATACTCCTCGACTCTTCCGATGGTTATTTCGAAGTGGACAGCAGCTCAAGCACCACCGCGCCGAATGGGGGCAATACGCGGCTTCCCACAGATGCAGTGAAATTTAAGTTTGTGGAATACCTCCCTGTGACGTTATCAGCGTTTGAGGCGTATTAGCGGCCGTAACACGTTTCTTGCCCGCGCTTTCACTATTGAAAAAGAAACGAGAGCCCTGAGTTGCCCAAAACTCAGGGCTCTCCGTTTTTGATCTTCTTCCCTCACTGCGTATGCCTCAGCTCAGCTTCTCCTCAATTGCCGTGCGAGCAATCTTAAGCGCATGGGGAATTCCTTCCGGATTTTTGCCACCGGCTTGTGCCATCTCCTTCTTCCCGCCACCTGACCCACCTACAGCTTGCGCTGCGGCTTTCACGATCTCAGCCGCAGAAAGTCCACGGTCTACGACGTCGCGGGTGAATCCTGCTATCAACGTCACCCTCCCGTTGCTGGCAGAACTCAGCACGGCAGCGAGTCCGCCGTGGGGGCAACGCGATTTTAAATGATCGTACATTTCTCGCAGCTGTGCGGCATCCATTTCCGGCAATTCTGCTACAACGACTTTTACACCCCGAATCTCTGGAGCTTGTTCCAACAGTTCACCAGCTAGCTGGGCCCCAGCTTTGGAACGCCACTGAGCTACGTCTTTCCGAGTTTCGCGCAGCTCCTCGAGCAGAGATTCCACTCGTGCCATCACTTTTTCTTTTGGTACGCACAGCGTCTCTGAAAGTGCTTTCAGGTAGGCCCGATCTTCTTGAATGGCACGGACTGCGTGACGCCCTGCCGTCGCTTCAATCCGGCGGACTCCTGCCGCAACGGCACTTTCTGATATAATGACGAAGGGACCAATGCAACCCGTGGCTAGTACGTGCGTGCCCCCACAGAACTCAATATCCCACCCCATGACATCTATAACTCTCACCAACGCCCCGTACCGTTCGCCGAATGGAGCAATGGCTCCAGTCTTGCGCGCTTCTTCCAGTTCCATCACGCTGCACCGCACGGGCAGATTTTTCATCACTTGTTCGTTGATCACTCTCTCGACAGCAGCAAGTTGTTCACCCGTGACCGCTTCTGGGTTTGTAAAATCAAATCGTAGATATTCTGGGCCGACGTACGAGCCTTGCTGCGTAACGTGCTTGCCGACGATAGCCTTTAAAGCTCCCTGAAGAAGGTGCGTCGCTGTGTGATTTCTCATGATGTCCCAGCGGCGTTCGAGGTCAATGACTGCCTGTGCTTGCTGCCCTTCCTGAACTTCACCCTCCTCGATCGTTCCGTAGTGTACAAATATTTCTTCGTTCGACTTTTGCACGTCCGTTATTCTTACTCTGCCGCTAGGCGTGATGATGACTCCAGTGTCGGCAACCTGCCCACCACTTTCCGCATAGAAGGGAGTTGCCTCGAGGACGATGGCTACGCTTTCTCCCTGGGCAGCCCGCAACACCCGTTCGTCGTTTCGAAATAACGCAAGGATCTTCAGATCATGGGCCTCTTCGAGCGGATATGTGGGAGCTTCTTCGGCATAGCCTAAAAAACGTGTTTTACCATGTTGAGAGAACAGCTGTTTTAGTTCGTCAAAGATCGCTTCAAAACGTGTCCCCTTGGCGGCTTTTCGCGATTCTTCTTTGTGACGCTGCACACACTGCAAATAAGCATCGGTATCCACATCGATACCACGATCACGCGCGACTTCACAAATGTCATCGTAGGGGAGACCGTAAGTCGAAACCAGCAAGAACACATCTTCACCGCCGAGGCGTTGATCGGCCGTTTTCTCGAGTAGCTGCTCAAGTTTCTGCAATCCAGTACCTAAGGTTTGGGCGTAGCTCTCCTCTTCTGTGCGTACCACGCGCTTGACGAGGTCAGGTGCTTCTGTGATCTCTGGGTACACTCCTCCCATGACCTCAACGACCTTATCCACCAACTGGTACATAAAAGGCTGGTCCTGACCCAAACGCCGTGCATAACGCGCTGCTCGCCGCAGCAGACGACGAAGGACGTAACCACGTCCGTCATTCGAGGGCAAAATCCCCTCACTCAGCGCAAAGACCAATGCGCGGATGTGATCCGCTACCACGTTGACACTTTGCTTTGCTTCCAAAGGGAGGGAATAATAACTACCTACCCCCGCAAGGCTGCATACAGCCTCGACTATTGGTGCCAACAAGTCAGTTTCGTAGGGAGAGTCAGCCTCCTGAACAATGCACGTCAGGCGTTCCAGCCCCATCCCTGTGTCCACCCCACGGTTTTTCAGAGGAAGTCTCGATCCATCCTTTTGTTGATCATACTGCGGGAAAACACAGTTCCAAAACTCGATGTAGCGAGTGTGTGGATCGTGATCGTTAAGAGTGGCCTCTTGGAAAGTCAAACCAGGGCCATATTTCTCACCGCGGTCATAATAAAGCTCACTACATGGGCCACAGGCTCCAGTGTCACCGGCAGGTCCCCAGAAGTTATCTTTCGCGCCAAGGCGCACCATATGGCTTTCAGGAAGGCCAATCTCTTTTGTCCAGATTTCCCATGACTCGTCGTCGTCCTCGTAAATGCTCGCATAAATACGGCTTGGGTCGAGGCCAACAATTTCTGTCGAGAACTCCCAAGCCCATTGCAGCGCTTCGCGTTTAAAGTAGTCGCCGAAGGAGAAATTTCCCAACATCTCAAAAAACGTGTGGTGCCGCAGCGTTTTCCCCACGTTCTCGAGATCACTGCCTTTACCCCCCGCCCGTAAGCATTTTTGAACGCTGCATGCCCTGGTGTAAGGCAGAGGTACTGTACCAGCGTAAAAGGGCTTGAATTGGACCATACCTGCAGTCGTGAATAGCAGGGTGGGATCGTCCGGCGGAACGAGGGGCGACGATGGTACCAAGCGATGCCGCCTAACATCGTCGGTAAAGTAGTCAATGAACGCTTTGCGAAGTTCGTACGACGTTTTCATAGGTTTCTGTGCTTCAAGGTCATTGTAATAGAAACAATCCGACAGCCTTTTTAGGAATGAGAATTTAGCCTGCTTATTCGCTGTCAAAGAAACAAAAGTAACTGACCTATCACAGTGTTACGTCAAAGCTGAACTGAGGGAGACGATGATACAGCAGCATTATCGCTATGACGTCTTGGCTATCGGAGCCCATCCGGACGACGTAGAACATGCCATCGGGGGAACCCTCCTTCGTCTGCGTGATCAGGGGAAGAAAATCTGTATCGCTCATATGACTCATGGGGAAGCCGGAACGTTTGGAAGTGCTGATCTCCGTGACGAAGAAGCCCGCGCTGCGGCACGTTATCTCAATGCTGACGTTTTCTGGCTCGATTTTCCTGATACGCAGATAGAAGATACGCCCGAAGCTCGTCGCCGAGTTGTACAGTTTATTCGCGATATACGCCCCCGCTTGGTTTTCTGTCACTATTACGAATACCCCCTTATGCATCCCGACCACGAAGCCACCGGGAGCATTCTCAAAGCAGCATTTCGACTGTGTCGGTTCAGAAATTTTGAAACAGGTAATGAGCCATTCTGGATCCCCAATATCGCTTACTACCTTTTCCCCGAGACTGTGCGGGCAAGTTTTGTGGTGGACGTAACCGATTACATGGATCGCTGGGAAGAGCTCGCGAACTGCTATGCGTCGCAGTTTCACAACATCCCCAATTACCGCGAGCGCCTCATCACGCGCAAACGAGCCGCAGGGCTCTTAATAGACGTGCCGTTTGGAGAAGCGTTCTATTGTGACCGTCCCCTGAATACCACGCGGGTAGATCTCACCCTTCTATGAGGAAGAAAATAAAATTTTCTTCGCAGCTGTTTCTAGTATTGGTAGCCTTTTGGCTAGCAGTAAAACTATAGTTGAACAAAAGGAGCGGTCTTATGAAGCGCGTTGCTGCCATAGCTGCGGCGTTAATGGTAGTTAGTGGTCTATCCTTTGCGGAGGAAAAAGTAGCCGCTGAAAAGCAAGCTGAAAAGCCAGCGGCCGTTGCCTCGGAGGCCAAAGGAAAGCCGGACCGTACAGCACGACTGGAGCAAATGTGGAAAGAGGCTGGCTGCAGTGACCAAGAAATTGCAAAGCTCAAAGAGCTGCACCAGCAAATGATGGAGGCCCGGAAAGACAAAAACATGGATAAGGCCAAGGAGATTCAGGCGGAAATGGACAAAATCATGACGCCTGAACGCAAGGCAAAGCTTCGCGAAATGCGGGGAGCCATGAAGCCTGAGAAAAAAGATGGCGAGACTACAAAGAAGTAACATCTACTCCTAACACTAGCACCTGAGTGTCATGGGGGCGGTCGTCCGTTCAAGAACGTCCGCCTCTCGCTTTTTGTGGCCTATAACTGTCTCTTATACACATCT
>JANZZJ010000159.1 GCA_026419455.1 Candidatus Sumerlaeaceae bacterium
CCGCCACTAGCGGCTCGACAGCAGGGATTGATCCTAACACCGATGATGCCCGTTTTTCGAATGAGCAAGCTAAAACCGGAACGATGTCGGGCAAACTTGTGTGGACGTGGGTCAATGCTTCGGGAGGTTTCGTTCGCATTCAGCCTGCAGCGGGTCTGAGTAACAATGCCCCGGCCGTTAACCACTCGTCGGAACCATTTATTGGCTTCGCCATCTATGCTTCGGCAACAAACGACAAACTTGCATTTTACATGGGTGAAGGTAGTGCGGGTAATGGAGCATCACCGTATAAGCGTTTTACCGCCGACTACACGCTGAACTTCACCGGTTGGAAAGTTGTCGAGCGTAACATCCTGACCGATCCGGTCGTTGCGTGGGTCGTCGGAAGCGGTACTACGCTGTCGCCCACTTGCTCGTTTAGCGGCTTCTTCTGGTATCAGGGGGCACCTGCGAGCACGACGGTGACGTATTACATCGATGACATTTCCTTCACCGATACCAGCCGTGGTCCTGATCTCCAGCCTGATGCTGGCGTAGCTGAGTGGTCGGTTTATTAATCACAAGCGGTTTTTAGGAATTTAGGGCGTTCTCACCCGTGGGGACGCCCTAAATTTTTTTTTTGCAACGGAAAGCTCTTCTTTGCCAGTGCTTTTGAATTCCTTTATGACTGGGTGGGCAGTCAGTACTGAAACTCGCGTCTGATCTGTCGTTGTTGGGTGCCCACTCGCGCAGTTACCTCCTAATCGCTACCTCCGCGTGACGCTTTCCGAGAGGCAAGAATTTAGCCTGCTTTTTAGCCCTTCGAACTCCTTTCTCATTGCGCACTGTCCCTTGTTCTCTCTCGATGAGGGTGTGCGTCGGAAGTGGGATAAAGTATTGCGCCTGAGTGACTGGGCGTGTGCTTTGTTTATCACGGGAGCTGCCCTATTTGCTCGAGTATGGCTTTCCGTGGGGCATCCGGCGTATCGCCCCAATGACCCGACAGCGTTTTTTCCGGCTGAGGCAGGGATGCAGTTTCGTTGGGCGCAGCTTGTTGCGGAAAATGGGAATTTACCTGCTTGTGACCACCGTGCGCAATGGCCGGAAGGGCTCTGTATGAGCTTGGATATTGCCCCCCTCATGGAGTACGTCGCGGGCTGGACGTTTCGACTCTTGCCGTGGAAGCCGTCGTCATTCTTTGACTACGCGATCATATTCGTAGCCACTTTCTCGGCCCTCTCCGCGGCAGCTGCGTACGTGACGGTAAGGTTTTTGAGAGGGGGGGTAGCCGGCGCCCTTTTTGCCGCAGCTGTGTCCGGATTTTATCCGGCAGTAGTAGCGCGCGTTATCCGCAATTTCGGGCGTGAGAACTTTTCTCTAATTTTTGTCATCCTACCAATAATCCTTCTTCTTTTCGTGTGGCAGCGCACCGCTGCGCAGCGCTCGTCCTCAAGATTGGTAGCTTGTCTAATTCTTGCCTCTCTTTTTCAGGGGTTAGCATTTGCGTCGTGGCATATGGCGCGGCCCATTTTCGAGCTCCACGCCGCTGCGATTCTACTTTTCGCCTTGCTGGGTGGGGTATCTTCGAGAGAACAGAGGATCGCCAGTGCATGGTTTCTTTCATGTTCTCCTTGGTGGTTTGGTTTGCCGCTCCTGCAAGTTCGGTCTTACTCGATTACTCCCAATTTGGTTGCCCTCCTGGTTATCGCAATCACGTTGATCTTGGCCCAAAAGCCGACCCATCGGCTGTTTGGGTGGGCAGTGGCTTTTCTTGGCTGGTTGTGTGCCCAACAAATGCAGAGCGTGGCCGAGGATTCGCACGTCGCGGAGGTGCTCTTGGCTAAGCTCCGACATGGTTTCGTCAAGCCCCTTAATCCCCAACTTCTCTCGCCTGAGGCGCGGCTCATGTGGATTGAGGCGTTCAACAGTCCAGCGCTCACAGAAATTCTGGGGCAGGCAACCCCGGTCGTGGCTGTCGCGTCGCTGCTTGCAGTCTTGGGTCGGCGTCGGATTTGTGCTTTGTGGAGACGCGATGCTGCGTGGCGCGGCATTGTTGTTCTCTTCTTTGCTTGGTCTATCGCGTACTTACTGTTCCAGCGTCTTGTCCTGCTTTTTTCATTTGGCGTTTCTGTCGTTCTCGGGCTTGCACTTTCGGAGTCGTTGCGAAGCCGAAAACGTCTCACCGCATTTGCGCTGAGCACCGTTGTTTTGCTGCCTTTCGCGTCCTACTATGTTGACATTCCAATTGCTGCGCAGCTTCGGCACAAGCTTGCGCTCAGGTCAAGTTCGCCATCAACTCGTTTCGAAAACCGCATGGCTGATACTCGTGACGTACTGCAATGGTTGAGAACCCACACAAGTCGTGATGACGTTATCGTCGCGTGGTTTGGTCTTTCGTCCCAGATCTATGCCTATGCTGATCGTCCAGTCGTCGTTCAGTCCAAATTCGAAAACCCGTACATCCGACCAAAAGTCCTGCATCTCGCCCAAGCGTTGGTGAGCCAGCCGTCGGAACTAGCTGGCTTTTGCAGGCGATACGGCGCGAGCTACCTTGTCTATGAAGCGACGATGGTTTTGCACCAAGGTACGGAGAGCTTTCGCTATGTTGCGGGGTGCAGCCGGATTGCTACTACATCGAGTATAGCACTTCTGCATTTTTGGCCGCACGAACTGCGAGACTTTCGCCTTGTTTACCAAAACAGGAGTTTTCGGGTTTTTGAAGTGTTGGGGGATCGACCTGCCCGCGCCAAACAAACACATTTCGGTTGGTTCCCGCTTTACGACAGGCAATGGTGCGGGGTGACAAACTCAAGTGGGGAACTTGACGATGATGCGCTGGCACGCGCTGTGGAGCGAGCGAGCGACATGGAAAACAGACTAATCATCGCCCAAGTTCTAGCGTCTGAAGCCAAATTGGCCGAAGCTCTGCGGGTAGCTCGTACGTTGCTTGCGCAAGAACCAAGATTTTGGCAGGCTGCCGTTCTCATGGCTCGCATTTATGCGCGGGCGGGTAATTGGGAGGCGGCGAAAAACGCTTGCAGAGCAGCCGAAATTGGCTACCCACATTGTCCAGACTTACCCTTGTACTTAGCGAACCCGGAAAGGGAAGAGTTGCCATGATGAATCACGTAAGGAAACCCCTTCTCAGCAGATGTGCTCTCGCCGCAGTGCTTTTACTTGGCTGTTACTTTTACGGGCAGATGGCGTGTGCCCGTCCCACTCAAGAAGATATAAAGGCTTATGGGGAACTCTACAAGGCGTCTGTCATCCGCTCCATTCGCTTTGCTGACCAAGTTGATCCTGACGAGTCAATTCGAGAGGAAATTTTCTTGGAGGCAGAGCTTGCCAAGAAAGCCGAGAAAGAAGGTGTGACAACGGATCCTCTTCTTCAGGCCGACATTCGCTACTACCAGACTCAGGAGATTCTCTCCGCCTGGCTGGAAAAACGGTTGCCGCAGGATGCCGTGACCACCACCGAGGTCGAGCAGTTTTACCGGGAACACCGTACTGATTTTACGACGACAGAAATGGTGAAATTTCGTCACATTTTTTTTATGGTACCGCAGGGAGAAGAGAAGGTCGAAAGTGAGAAGCTGGCCCAAGCTCGCCGCGTTAAAGAAAAGCTCGACGCAGGAGAAGACTTTGGCCTGCTGGCAGCGGAGTTCAGTGATCTTGCCAGTGCCAAACGAAACAAAGGACTGGTGGGGCCGGAAAAGCTTTCGCGGCTCAACCCCGCAATTCAGGATGCGCTGCGGCGCTTGAAGCCCGGCGAAATCTCAGAACCTGTCCGCACACGTTATGGTTGGGAAATACTCCAACTGGTAGAGCGGATCCCTGAGCGCGTACGTCCCCTGGGGGAAGTGCATGATGAGATACGTAACCAATTGCGCCGTAATAAGGCACTAGAACTTCAGGATCGGTTGTCAAGTGAGGTCAAACACCGGTTCCCTGCGCAAATCAATGATACGCTGTTAGAAACATCACCCCCTCTACCGCGCCAAGAATGGGTTTTCGCTGTGGCGGGGACCACGCACACGGTAGAGACTGCCCTCGCGGATGCTTATGCCTGTTGGGCGTATCATGACATCGCCGACGAAGTGGCGCGGCTCCGAGCTGCACTTCCTCGGCTCATCCTGACCGCACAATTGCTGGCTGCTGCTCGTACTGAGGGAATCCTGACCAACGCTCATTTGCAAGCGAAGCTACGTTTCATTAGCAACCGGTTAACTGCGGAACGTTATTGGCGTAATTTACGGCCTAAGAAAGAACCGACCGAGAAAGAACTGCGTGACCATCATGCGGAGAATCCGGACATTTTCCGTACACCGCCTGAAGCCAAGGGGGTACTCTTCGTGTGGCAAATGGATAAGCTCGCAGATGGCACCACTCAGTCGGGCGCGTTTTTGCGCGAATCGTTGCGACGCAAAGTAGAAGCACTCCGTGCTCAGGCTGTGAAAGGGGAGCTTACACGTGACGCTCTTAGGGAAGCGGCAGATCAGACGCAGGAACTCGACTGGTTCCGCGAAGGTCCCCACGGTTATTTTTTCGATAAGGCGTTTTTTTCCGTCCCTGCGCAGTCCTACACACCGGTTTTCCCTCACCGTGATGGCTACGCTTTTGGCTGGGTTGAAGCTCGGAAGGATCCCCAACGGATTCCATTTGATGAGTGCCGCGAATGGGTTCGGCGCCGCCTCGTGAATATTTGGGCAGATCAAGAGAGGGAGAAACTTCTCGAGGAGATCCTCTCTCGCTATGCTCGGTTGCAGCAATGAACGGCGTGTTGCCGAACCGATGGCGTGCCATACGAGGTGTTTTCGTCCTCGGATTTGTAGTGTGCGCTATTTGGGTGAGTCTTGTTAATGGTAGCGTCAATGATGAGTATGCGGCGCACCTCACCAGTGGCTATCTCTATCTAATTCATGGGCGATTCGCTGGTGGTGTCCACAATCCACCGCTTGGGCAGCTGTGGGTCGCCTTACCTCATTTTCTGAGCGGTTTACAGGTCTACCCCTTTACGGATGACGCCCCTGTGTTGAGCCGGTTGGCCAACGTCTTTTTGGCGTCGTTCTCGATCCTCTTGATAGGGGAGTGGGTGAGAAAAAAAGCAGGGGATGCGGCAGCCACTTTAGCGACACTGACGCTTGTCGGGACGCCCGAATTCCTTGCGCATGCATCCCTGGCAACGATCGATCTTCCGCTCGCCGTCACGCTATGTGGTGCGACGCTATCGGGCTTGTCTTACGCGCGTTCCTTGCGCCTTTCCTCGCTGGCATGGACCAGTTTCTGGTGTGGGCTGGCTCTGTGTGTAAAGGTCTCCTCCGTCTTGTTAATCCCCATGTTGGCGGGTATGTTTCTCGCGACCTTTGCCATAGCACATTGGCACGTTAGGCTCTCCCGTCTTCGACAGCGATTCCCCAAATTAGGGACGCTCGCCCTCCACGCGCTACTTGCGGTCATTCTCGTTTTTTTGATCATTTGGGCCAGCTATGGATTTCGCCGGTGTCAGAACGGTACCGTGCAGCATGGGTCAGCGTGGATGCTGCCGCACGAGTTTCTTGAACAAATTCGCGGCAAGACAGCCTACGCTAGCCAAGGGAATCTCGCCTACTTTAACGGGACAGTGCGCTCGGGCGGTTGGTGGTGGTATTATTATGTTAACTTGCTTTTAAAAACGCCTTTCCCATTGTTTCTTTTGTGGATGGGGGCGCTGGTTCTTGCTATATTGAAAAAGAACTCGCGGACACGTATCCTAACTGCCGGCATAATTGCATATCTCGTCTGTGTTGGTTTCAATAGGGCGCAGATAGGAATTCGGCACCTTCTTCCTCTCGTGCCGCTCTTTGCGGTTCTCGTTGGCCTCACTGCGAACTGTTGTACGCCATGGCTCAGGACGGCATTCTGGGGCCTAGCCAGCGCAGCATTGATCAATAGCGCATGTTTTTTGCCCTATCCTCTGACGGCCGAGAGTCTTTTACTCGGTGGTCGGGGGTATCGAGTTTTTGCCGACTCCAACTACGATTGGGGGCAGGCCAACGGAGCGTTACGGCGCGCAATGGCCACACATGGGCTGGTTCGGCCCCTGCCTTATGAGATCACCACGGGCGTAATTGGAGTGAGAGTGAACGAGTGGGCCGGTTTTCGTTCTCGCACTCGGGAGGGCTACGCGTGGCTGCGTTCGCTAAAACCCTCTAGCTCTCTGGATCGTGCCGTGCTCATTTTTCACGTTCGAGAAGACGATCTGGTCTCGAGTAGACATTTAACTTCGCCAGCAGCCACACTATCCCTAGAACTATTGCGTGCACGCATGGAGGGCGATTGCTTGTGCCCATCCTGCATTGATCTTCTCGACCGTTTAGAACCCACAACGCAAAAAGATGCAGCACCTTTTCTTTTGCAGATGCTTGAACGCTCTTGTTCCCGCCGGACGATTTACCAGACTGCTCGGCGCATTTGCTTGCTCATGCCGCACGTGGACGCAGCAAAACATTTCATGCAACGTCAAGCCCTTCTCTTAGAAGCGGAAAGCTCCGCACTGTCCAAACCTGAACGTTCGGCCTTTGCCCTAGCCAACGCCTATTGGCTTCAAGGCGATGTCCAACGTACATTGCGTGCTGTGCGTATGGCGCTGCTCCAGGGCGCACCCGACGATGCATGTGCGCCGTTGGTTTATAAAGCATGTTGTGCAATGGGTTATTGGAAGCAGGCGTTGAACTGGGCGGCAGCACTTCCTTTCCCAACCCAGGCAACCATCGAACCACCAATGGAACTCGTGGTACATTTGGCCGGAGGTTCTGCCTCATCTGAACAGTGGTTTCAGCTTGGGGCTTATTGGTATCGCCAAGGACTGTGGTGTCCTGCAGCCAAGTGTTTCATTGCCGCGTTGGCACGCGATCCCAGCCACAGCGCCTCTCTCAATATACTTGGGGAGCTTGTTGTGAGGTATAAGGAGGAAACGCTTGAGTTGAGTGAAGCTCAGCGTTGCGAACTCGAGCGACTCGCCTTGACACCGACCGATTCTCATTGACCAGTGTGTGAACTGAGCCAAGCAAGTATTCGTGCACACATGGTTTGCTCACTGGAGGACAAAATGGGAATCGTGGTCAGCGGATTTAAAATGGCCGTTTTGATGCTACTGGCTGGAGCACTCTTGGGATGTGGACAGCAGCCAGAAAAAAGGCCGCGAGTGCATGAAACGTCTTCTGCGATTCCAACTCAAACTGGAGGGCAGAAAGACAGTGCCAGGGTGGCGCGCCCCCATCTAGCGCCCTCCGTGTCAGAGCAAGAAACGAGCGATGCCAAAGAAATCGTTGGCTCACTGATACTAGTGGAACCTAATGAAATTAGACTCTATTTCAGCCCATCTTTTCCAACTGACAAGCGTGCGTCTGTTCGTGGGACTGTCTGCGTTGATGGCGGTTCCACTGTTCCATCTCCTTTTTATCAAACACCTACGATGGAGTACCTTGTCGCGCTAGTCCCGGACATCGTGAAGTCTCCTATCGGTGTCACGCTGAACCTTCAGGCTGACGGCTACAGACAAGCAGAGTTCAAAATGACGCTTTCTACGGTGGTTGTTGGCGAGAAAAAGTCCCAGGCAGTCGTTTCGGCCAGTAATCCTAAAGAATACTCAAAGCTTGTTGAACTCGAGCTCAGCCGTCTCCAGACGGTCATCGAAAATGGCAATCTGTCACTTGCCCCCGATTTCACGCGTCAATTGGCCGATGCCGTAAGTGGACTGGCTTTGACTTCGAGGGAGCAAGTTGAAATGAAACTCCAGCATCCGATTGCTATCCTCGCCGATGTAGCAACAAGCATGACCAAAGCAAAAGAGAGTGGAGATGTACAATATGCCCACAAGCTGCTGGAAGAAGTTAAAAATATTATCGTTAACGAAGTGGCTCCGAACTTTGTGAAAGACTAATTCGAGAGTTGCTTAATCCACATGGTATGGAGAGGCGCGGCTGTTGAATAACAGTCGCGCCTCGTAGCATTTACAGGATTTGAAGCATCACAAGATTGAAAGGGATTATACGTGCCAGATTCGGTTGAGCACACGTTGCATCAGTTGCTCGCTGAGAGGATTCTTGTCCTCGACGGCGCCATGGGCTCGATGATCCAGCGCTATAAGCTGGATGAGGACGCGTTTCGAGGAGAACGATTTCGACATCATCCCCAGCAGTTGCGCGGCGATAATGAAGTGTTGTCCCTCACGGCACCCCACATTGTTCGGGAAATTCATCAGGCGTACCTCGACGCTGGGGCTGACATTATCGAGACCAATACGTTCAGTGCCAATCGCATTTCCCAGTCCGATTATGGTCTTCAAGAGTTCGCTTACGAGCTAAACGTCGCTGCTGCGCGAATTGCCCGCGAGACTGTCGACGAAACTATAGCAAAGGATCCTCTTCGTCCAAGATTTGTTGCGGGAGCAATAGGCCCGACAAATCGTACGCTCTCGATTGCGACAGATACCGAAAACCCTGGGCGACGCGAGTTAATGTTTGGCGATTTTGTTCGGGCGTACCGCGAACAGGTTCGGGGACTCCTCGACGGAGGAGTGGATCTCTTGATCTGCGAAACCACTTTCGACACGCTTGTTTTGAAAGCCGCCCTCTTTGCAATAGAGGAAGAGTTTGCCGAGCGTGAAACACGTCTGCCTGTGGTTGCCACGCTCACTATTACCGACCGCAGTAAACGCCTGCTCTCAGGGCAGACGATCGAAGCGTTTTGGATTTCCATTTCTCATGCGAATCTTCTCAGTGTCGGAATAAACTGCGGTCTCGGCGCCCGACAAATGCGCTCGTATCTGGAGGAACTCGCCGAACTGGTGCCGCTGCCCATAACATGTTATCCGAATGCCGGCCTACCAAATGCCTTCGGGGGCTTTGACGAGACTCCTGAAATGATGGCGCAGGAGATTGCAGACTTCGCCGCTGCAGGTTGGCTCAATATCGTTGGGGGGTGTTGCGGAACGACGCCGGCACACATCGCCGCAATAGTTGAAGCGGTAAAAGGGTTAGCCCCACGGCGTCTACCGCCCCCACGGCGCTTTACGGCATTGAGCGGTCTCGAGCCTCTCGTAATTCGACCTGAAACGGGTTTGGTTGTTATAGGTGAACGCACTAACGTCACCGGCTCACCCAAGTTTAAGAACGCAGTCCTCGCAGGCGATTTCGAGCAGGCCCTCGCTATCGCGCGCCAGCAAGTGGAAAATGGCGCGAACATGATAGACGTGAACATGGACGAGGGAATGCTCGATGCTGTTGCGGCGATGCGTACGTTTCTCAACTATGTCGCTAGCGATCCTTCGGTAGCGCGCGTACCAATCATGGTTGACTCCTCTCACCCCGACGTTATCGAAGCCGCGCTGCAGTGCATTCAGGGTAAGGCGGTGGTCAATTCCATAAGTCTGAAGGAAGGGGAAGAACATTTTCTAGAGCTGGCCAGGCGTTTCCGGCGCTACGGAGCAGCCCTGGTAGTCATGGCATTCGACGAAGAAGGGCAAGCTGTGACCTGTGAACGCAAGGTGGCCATATCCGAGCGCGCCTATCGGCTACTGACAGAAAAGGCGGGGGTACCACCCGAAGATATCATTTTCGATCCCAATGTCCTCACCGTCGCAACTGGCATAGAGGAACACAATAACTATGCCGTTGAGTTCATCGAGGCTGTTCGCCGTATCAAAGAACGGTTGCCCTATTCCAAGGTCAGCGGCGGCATCAGCAATGTTTCTTTCTCATTTCGGGGCAATAACGTTGTGCGCGAGGCTCTACACAGCGTTTTTCTCTACCATGCGATCCAGGCTGGCCTCGACATGGCGATTTTAAACGCTGGTCAACTGGCTGTTTACGAAGAGATTGACGCTCAGCTACGCGAACTTGCAGAGGACGTCATTCTTAATCGCCGGCCGGACGCGACGGAGCGCCTCATGGCCTTTGCCAAGAAGGTCAAAGGCGAAAGGCAAAGTGAGGCCAAGCAACTGGAGTGGCGAAATCAACCTGTGGAAAAACGCCTCGAGCACGCTCTGGTTGCCGGTACGGATGAATTCATCGAAGAAGACGTATTAGAAGCTTTGGCCAAGTATCAGCGGCCACTGGCAGTGATTGAAGGACCACTCATGGCCGGAATGAGCGTAGTGGGGGACCTCTTTGCCGACGGGAAAATGTTTCTGCCACAAGTGGTGAAAAGCGCCCGCGTCATGAAAAAGGCGGTCGCTGTCCTAATGCCTTATCTCGAGAAGGAAAAACAATCAGCCCGAAGCACCAGCCAAGGAAAATTCCTCATCGCGACCGTAAAGGGCGATGTTCACGACATTGGTAAGAATATTGTGGGGGTAATCCTGGCGTGTAATAATTATGAAGTCATTGATCTTGGTGTG
>JANZZJ010000174.1 GCA_026419455.1 Candidatus Sumerlaeaceae bacterium
GGAGGACACCGTGGCTATCCACGTAAAGACGTGCGAAGTGGCTTTATATGTTGCCGGCGAATTGCACTGATGCTGAGGTAACAACCTCGCGAATCAAACTTTTGCTACGAGCGCAACAACCATGGCAGCAATCCCCTCGCCCCGACCGATGAATCCAAGTCTCTCGGTGGTCGTGGCCTTGAGAGATGTGGCTTCCAGAGAAATACCGAGCAGAGACGCAAGGTTCTGACGAATGGCGGTCGTGTGGGGAGAGATCTTCGGTTGCTCTGCTAAAATGGTACAGTCCACATTGACGACAACGTAACCTTTCTGTCGAACTTCTTCGATAGCTTCGCAGACAAACACACTGCTTGCACAGCCTCTCCAACGGGGATCAGTGTTGGGAAAATGCTGTCCAATATCGGTTGAACCTATGGCCCCGAAAATTGCATCGGCAAGCGCGTGAAGGAGGACGTCGGCATCGGAGTGCCCCGCCAATCCGATTGGACTCGGAATGCGGATCCCACCCAGAAAGAGAGGGCGATTTTCTTCAAATGGATGGACGTCAAAGCCGAATCCTACCCTGTATGAAGATAAGGGAACATTCATTGTTCAGGGACTCCTTCGCTTTTGCTCCGACTCGGCAGAAAAGCGGGTCTGTCGCGTCGCAATTGTGAGCCAATGCATTCGGCAAGCAGCCAGTCATCGGGCACAGTAAGCTTGATGTTCCATCGCGACCCTTCCACCATCTTCACGGGCCTTCCGAGGAGCGCGACGGCGGCAGCATCGTCGGTGACTTCAATACCCCGTTCGTTGCAAAGGGCTAAAGCACTCGCAAGCAACTCACGCTGAAAGACCTGAGGTGTTTGCGCAACCCAGAGTCGCGAACGGTCCGGAGAGGCAACAACGATTCCGCTGTCATCAACCTGCTTAATGGTTTCTGTAACGGGGAGACCAAAAATTGCCGCGCCATAGCTCCGTGCCTCCGCGCAAACCTCACTAAAATTCAGGGGTGGAAAGGGCCGAGCCGCATCGTGCACTGCCACTAGTGAGCTTTTGGCACTAAGGGCAGATAAACCGTTTCCCACGCTGTCTTGGCGACGTGTTCCCCCTGCAACGACCATCACAGGTAGGCAATGCGAGGCTTTCTGACGCAGAGTGTGCTCCGTTTTTTCCACAAGATCCGGTGGAACCACCAAGGCGATTTCAGTCACGGCATCATGGGAGAGGAAAAACTGGAGGCTCCAGGAAAAAACCGGTTCCCCTACCAATAGCCGGAACTGCTTCGGCATTTTTCCTCCCATCCGTTCTCCCTTGCCGGCGGCCACTATAATAACGCCGCAATCACGCGATAATGTCATCGCTACCTCCCGCTACTTTCGCAAATAGCTGTCGCAGCAAAGCCGCTATTTTCTGCCAGCGAAATTTCTCAGCCCGGACTTTTCCCTTTTCGCGGTAGGCTGACAAATTTCCTTTTGCCTGAAGAACCTGTGCGAGCCGGGAAGCAACCTGCGCCGGACCCTCCTCAAGTGAAAAGACTGCAGCTGCAGCTTCCCCTGCTACCTCGGGGAGTGCCCCTCGATTGGAAACAGCGACGGGACATCCGCTTGCCATGGCTTCTAACACAGGGATACCAAAACCTTCGCTAGTGCTGGGGACTAGTAACAGCTCTGCTCGCTGATAAAAAATGGGCAGAAGCTGTTTCGGCTGGGGCGGAACCTGGATTACCCAGTTGGGTAAGGCGGCATCCTGCCCAATTACGACGTATTCGTAGGGTAGGTGGTGAACCTCGCGCAAATTGCGAACAACTTCGGCACCGAAAAGTGCGTTTTTTCTCGGATTTCCTGCTCCCACTGTGAGGATAAATTTCGCAGGAAGTTCGGCTACGTGATTTGGCCGCAAGTGCGAGTCGAAGAAGTAATCATCAACGCCCATCGGGATTGTGACAGTCTTATCTCCATAATCAGGAAAAAGCGCTTCAAGCTCTTGCCGTGTGCTCTCGCTAACGCAGACGATCGCGTCGGCAGCCTTGACAGCTCGAGCAATCACTCCCCTCAGGTGGCGGGCGAACAGGAGTGGATATTCGCCAGGGTGATTAAAAACACTGAGGTCGTGAATGCTAACAACTTTCGCAAACGAAGTTGAGCAGGTCGGCAGATAATAGGACGGCCCCCAATACACGGCTGCGCCAAGACGTTGAGCTAAGCGAGGTAACGCCCACTGAAGATAGAGATCGCTGATGGGATGCCATCGGTAATCCACGCGCACGGTTACTGGGTGAAGATTGCTTATACACGCTTTCTCAAGCGGAGATTGAGGGAGAATAGCTGTGAAAATCTCGTCGCGTAAAGGAAGCGAGGCGAGCGCATGGAGCAGCGATTGCGTGGCCCATCCGACTCCAGTCTGCCCGACGCGAACATAACGTGCATCGACAAAGATACGCACCCAAGTTTTCCCTTCCGTGCGAGGTCACGCCAACAAAAATTTGCCCAGCTCCGACGGCCAACTCATAAGGTGTTATGAAAGCTAGTTTTGAAATCCCGCAAGTGCGAGCAGCTCGCCAACCGCCGCGGAAACATCACCACGTGTCTGAATCAATACAGCACGGCGTCCGCGTTGATCAAGAGCTTGGAAATCACCTAGAGCTTGGGCGCAGGCGAGAGTGCCAAATGAGTAATTTTCACCGGGGATTGCGATATCGCGAGCCGTTTCGGGAACGATCATGACGAAAATGCCAGTGTCGGGGCCTCCCTTGTGAAGCTGGCCGGTGCTGTGGAGGTAGCGTGGTCCATACCCCATGGTTGTGGCGCAGCCGGTGGCTTTCTGTATTGCACCCCGCAGCGCCGCTAGCTTTGCATCCACCCGTTTTTGGCTCGCGACAAACGCCAAAACAGCAATATAATCTGGAGGTTCAGCCTGGAGCAGGAGCGCCCGCAAAGCGTCTTTGGGACGTGATATCTTTGAGCCGACAATCTTCATTGCAGAACGCGAGAATGTTAGGCGCAGCCCCTTGTGCTCTAGGTGCGGCGTAGGAGATGGCAAACGACCTTCCTTCTGGAAGCGTTCCAGAAGACGGGCGGTGTTATCCTTGCTCTCCGTAACATTCGGTTCATCGAACGGATTAATTCTAAGAAGTGCTCCTGCCAGGGCCGTGGCCAATTCCCACCGCATGAACTCCACCGCAATATCCATGGGGTCGCCAAGGACAATTCGTACGATGGGAAAGCCGCGCTTTTCGAGATTTTCGATTCGCGGGTCTTCCTTTTCTTCATCAAGTCGGATCACCACAAAAGCCCTATCGCTAGCATAGCTAGCCGGGGACTCCATGCGTTCGCTAACCACGGGCAGGATGCCTTTGCCGAACTTGCCGGTGCTCTCGGCTACCAGTTGCTCCACCCAGTCTCCAAAGGAGGCCAAGGACGGCGAGATGACGAAGGTAAGCTTGTCCCGTCCTTTCTCGTAACAACTTGCCATGAAAAGGCCGAGGCGAACAGCAGAGTCAGTTGTTGGTAAAGCGACTGTCCCGCGGTCGAGGGCAAAAGCGATGGCTCTCGTGAGAACCTGGGCGACATCCATGCCAATAAGCGCCATGGGCACGAGACCAAAGAAGGAAAGGGCGCTGAAGCGTCCTCCAATATCAGCTGGGTTCTCGAAAACGGCACGGAAATTCTCGCGGCGCCCGAGTTCGGCCAACGGCGTGCCAGGGTCGGTGATAGCCACAAAATGCCTGCCAATGTTTTTAATTCCATGAGATACGAGCCTTTGCCTAAAGTACTTGTAGAAGGAATTCGTCTCGATGGTGGTCCCTGACTTGCTCGCGGGGATGAAAAGCGTGCGTGAGACGTCAATGCGTTTGTCCACGGCAGCTACGGCGTCGGGCGATGTGTTATCCAGAACGATGAGTTCTGGGAACCCGGGGGCAGACCCAAATGTTTTGGAGCAAACTTCAGGACACAGACTACTTCCCCCCATCCCCAAAAGCACCACGTGCGTGAATCCCTCACTCTTCACATTTTTAGCAAGACGTTCTAGATCTCGACAGCGCGAGAGCATATTGAAG
>JANZZJ010000200.1 GCA_026419455.1 Candidatus Sumerlaeaceae bacterium
CGTCCAATCTCTAAAGCACCGAAACCAACCACACTCACTTCCAGTCCTGTGGCTCCCAGAGGTCGTCGCGGTATTTCATGAAATGTCACGGTAGCCTTTTCCATTTCGTGTGGTACAAATAGCTTTGCGTCTGATCCCAACGGCGGCAATGGTCAAGCTCTGACTATGCCTCAAGGACTACTCCCGCAGGTCCCGCTCCGGCCGCAACACTCCGGCCGCTGCCCAAGCATTTGGCTTGCCAAAGAAGCGACTGTTGGGTTCCATGGGCATCTTGACAACAACAGTGATGAGGGTGGCAGCCTAATTTCGCACAGAAGGGCAGTTTGAGACAAACGATGACGACGCCTGATCAGGTCTACGAACGGGGAATTGTTGGCGCTGGGGGCGCTGGCTTCCCCACCCACGTCAAAATGCAAGCACAGGCCGAAGTTTTTATTCTGAATGCTGCGGAATGTGAACCACTTCTCCATAAGGACAAAGAGCTGTTAACGCACTATGCCGATGTCGTCATTGAGGGCATGAAACGTGCACGCACCATGGTTGGTGCGAAGCGGTGTATTATTGGTATAAAGAATAAATATGTTGATATAATATCGCAACTATCCCGAGCACTGCCGGCAGGCTTTGAACTGGCCGAACTGCGCGACACTTATCCGGCAGGTGATGAGTTTCTCCTCGTTTACGACGTTACGAAGCGCGTGATTCCGCCTGGAGGTTTGCCATTAAACGTTGGCTGTGTCGTCAACAACGTCGAGACGATGTTCAATTTGGGAAGCGACGCCCCTGTGACGGACAAGTTTCTCACCGTGACGGGAGCCGTTCGCTCTCCCTCGACCCTTAGGGTGCCGCTTGGGACAAGCGTGCGTGAGGCCATCAGGGCCACCGGTGGGCCGACTGTCACGCCTTACACCGTGCTTCTTAACGGCGTGATGATGGGGCGCTTATGTGACAATCTCGATACTCCGATCACGAAAACCACGGGGGGGATTTATATATTCCCTGCTGATCATCCCCTGATCCGGCGATACCGAATGAGCCTAGATGAAATTAATCGCATAGGACGTTCTGCGTGCGATCAATGCTCGTTCTGCACGGAGATGTGCCCCCGATATCTTCTTGGTCACCCCATCGAACCGCATAAAGCCATGCGAGCCTTAGGTTTTACGTTGGAGAAAGCAGCCCTGATCGTGGGCACCACTTATTGTTGTGAGTGCAACATTTGCACAATGATTGCCTGCCCCGAGGATTTGGATCCGCGCAACGTTTGCATTCAAGATAAAGCATTGGTAAAGCAGATGGGCTTGAAATGGGAAGACGGAGGGCGAGCCATTGAACCGCACCCGATGTACGAGGCGCGCCGCACACCTACGAAGCGACTTGTGACGAAACTGGGCCTCACCCATTTTGTCAATGAAGGACCGCTCGTTCCCAAGGCGCTCGAAACCGATCGAGTCCGTTTGCCGCTGAAGCAGCACGTGGGTTCTCCTGCGGTGCCGACAGTTTCCGTGGGCACTCACGTGCGACGCGGCCAACTCATCGGTGCCATCCCGGCAGGTCAACTGGGTGCACCGCTACACGCATCCATTGATGGAAAGGTCACGCACATCGGTGAATACATCGAGATTACTGCATGAGGTGAGTAAAAATGGCTGATGCCGTAGGAATGGTCGAGTGTTCTTCAGTCGCTAAGGGATATGAGGTTGAGGATGCGATGCTCAAAGCTGCCGATGTGCAGTTGTTGGTTGCCCGAACAATTTGCTCCGGGAAGTTCCTCGTGGCTGTCGGAGGAAAAGTAGCCGACGTTCAGAGCAGCGTGAGCGTTGGTGTGTCGGAGGCAAGAGAGGGCATCATTGACCACATTGTCATTCCGAACATTCACCCAGCAGTGTTGCCTGCCATCACAGGCTCTGTTGAGTTGAAGGCTGAAGAGGCCCGAGCGCTCGGAATCATCGAAACTTTCAGTGCCGCGAGTGCTGTGGAGGCGGCCGACGCGGCTGTGAAAGCTGGAAGTGTGACACTGTTTCGGGTTCACCTGGCTATGGCTTTGGGTGGGAAAGGTTTTGTGTTGGTGACAGGAGATGTGGCGGGGTGTCGCGCCGCCGTGGAGGCAGGTGCAGAAATCGCCGCCGAACACGGTTTGCTTGTTAATAAAGTGGTCATCCCGGGACCGCGGCGAGAACTTTTCCGCGAATTTATCTGAGAACTTGCTTTTCCTGAGCCAGAATCTCACAGTGGTAGCAGGTAAAGAGCTTTGGCCATGGCTGACGAGCATTCTTCCAATTTACCTCCCGACGAGTTTGCGGACATGCGCGCGGATCTCGTGCAAGCCTCGTTTGGTTTGTCGATGCCCGCCAAATGGGAGGATTTGCCCGAGGCGCAACGGGACGCCTTCATTGCGGCATTGGCCAGTCGCATTGAAGAGCTCATGGACCAATCATTTGAGCAACTGCTTGCCATTCTCTACCGCCTGGATGTTGACGAACGTAAAGCTGACGAGGCTTTTAGCGGCCCGACACGTTCTGCTATTGCGAGACGGCTGGCAGAGATCGTCATCGAGCGGCAACTACGAACTATAAGGACGCGGCGCCAGCGCTCGGGCGGGGGAACGTCTGCATGAAGCTCAATTTTGTGCTCCAACCGTAGAATCGTTCTAAGACAAAACAAACGGTTAGTGACGAATCTTCTTGAAGCGCCATTTTCTCGGCAAATTTTGTGAATCACTATGAAAACAATGACCCAAACCGTTCAGGAAAAAATTATTGCTTTAGCGTCGCAAAAAAAGCGGCGTGTTGTTTTGCCGGAGGCGGCAGGTGACAATCGCACCCTCCACGCTGCCGCTCAGGTGCAAAAGGAAGGTTTCGCTATCCCTGTCCTCGTCGGCGATCGCGATAAGATTGCTGCACTTGCGAAAGCCGAGGGCGTGGATATTTCGGGGATCGAGCTCGTTGATCCCCAGCAAGACCCAGCCAAACTCGATCAGTTTGCCGCCGAATACGCGGAAAAGCGCAAAAAGGAGAATCTCACTCCTGAACAGGCGAAACAGACAGTTGCCGATCCGCTCTACTACGCCGCGATGATGGTGGCGCGGGGAGAAGCTGATGGCATGACCTCTGGCGCCATAACCACGACAGGAGATGTTTTGCGGGCTTCAATCAAGTGCATCGGTTTGCAGCCTGGCATTAAAACCGTCTCGAGCCACTTCATTATGGTTGTTCCCGACTGTCCGCTGGGCGAAAACGGGGTCATCCTGTTTGCCGATTGCGCTGTGTTACCGGACCCGACCCCTGAACAACTTCGCGACATCGCTATTGCCACGGCGGAAATGATGCAAAAACTCTTAGGTTTTGAGCCAAGAGTTGCCATGCTGAGCTTTTCCACAAAGGGCAGCGCCCAGCATCCCATGGTGGATAAAGTGCGCCAGGCAACGGAGCTGGTGAAGCAGGCGAAGCCGGATCTTCTGTGCGATGGAGAGCTCCAAGCCGATGCCGCGCTGATCGAGAGCATCGGGAAACGCAAAGCGCCGGATTCGCCGATGGCAGGGCGAGCTAATGTATTAATTTTCCCCGATCTGGACGCAGGTAATATTGCTTACAAACTTGTGCAACGGTTGGCAAAAGCCGATGCTATCGGGCCGGTACTTCAAGGTTTGGCCAAATCCGTCAACGACCTTTCGCGTGGCTGCAGCGTCCGCGACATCGTTGACGTCATCGCCATCACTGCAGCAAAAGCCAACTTCCTCGGATAACATCTTTTTTCGCGACCACAGGCCTTACTCAGCTGCTGCCTTGTGGCAGCAGCTTTTTCATTGGCTCGCACCTTGCCTGAGCCGGATGGCCTCGGTCAAATGTCCTTGCTTGTCTTACCCGAGATAACCTACCGTCAACGAGCAGAAAAACGAGAGATGACCGAGAAGGGAGCACGAGGATGATCCGATGCCGCCATGCTAAAGGACTCAAAGC
Organism: Candidatus Sumerlaeaceae bacterium; assembly: GCA_026419455.1. Classification (GTDB taxonomy): domain Bacteria; phylum Sumerlaeota; class Sumerlaeia; order Sumerlaeales; family Sumerlaeaceae; genus DRVG01. The sequence goes on from JANZZJ010000200.1 coordinate 3,960, forward strand.
TACTGCCCTGGCAGCAACCCTCTGGATTCTTGTGGGCAGTGCCGTCGCCCAACAGAAGACTGTCATTGAGTTCTGGCACTACTTTGGGGGTGATCATGTTAACCTGATAAAGGAGTTTATTTCTGAGTTTCAGGCCAAAAATCCAGACATAGAAATTAAGCAGGTGTTCCAAGGCCGACCTAATGAGTTGTCGCAGAAACTCCAGAGTTCCTTTGCGACAACACCGGCGAACAATCCGGTTTTGGCCACAGTTTACGAGAACTGGACCAGCGACTATGTGGCCAAAGGGCTTATGGATCCGGTGCAGAAATATATCGAGGGTCCCGATGGATTCTCCAAGGAGGAGCAAGAGGATTTCGTTAAGGGATTTCGTGATGCGAACACGTGGAATGGCGTGTGGACCACAATGCCTTTTAACAAGAGCATTTATTTGCTCTACGCAAACATGGATCGACTGAAGAAAGCTGGCCTGACAACGGCTCCCAGAAATCTGGCCGAGTTGCGCGAGGCGATTATCAAGTGCACCGAATCGGATGGCAAAAGGGTGAAAACTTATGGCATTGGAGTGCAGCCTCAGAGCGAAGCGTTTACCACACTTTACTTTGCCTCAGGGGGCGATTTACTTGACGCTGCTGGAAAGCCGGCCTTTAACAATGAACTTGGCGTGAGTATCCTCAAGTTCTGGCAGGATCTTCAATACCCCAACAAACACCTCTACGTGGACTCCAATTACATGGATGCTCCGTTTGGCAACGAACAGATTGCCATGTTCATTTACTCCAGTGCCAGTTTCCCCTACGTAAAGAAATCGGTTGCTGACCGCTTCGACTGGATTGTGGCTCCGGTACCGGGAATGGAAGGAAAAGAGCCACGCTACGTGATGCAGGGAACGAACCTAGGAATATTCGCCAATAAGCCGGAAGCGGAACGCAAGGCGGCTTGGAGGTTCGTCAAATTCCTTGTTCAACGAGAAAACTGTGTTCGATGGGCGATGCGGACTGGCTATATGCCGATCCGTTACTCAATGCTAGACGACCCTCAGATGAAAGAATTCCTTGCTTCCAACCCAAAGTACGCGGTCGCGGCTTCTCTGGTCGTCCAAAACAAAGGCAAGCAAGAGCCGAGCATCGCTGTTTGGGAAGGAGTGCGTCAGGATATCGGCCGGATGGTAGATGATGTACTCAATCGCAAGGCGGATCCGGCGAAAGTGTTGGCCGATACTGCCCGCCGCGCAGCAGAGCGGATCGAGCGCGCTCAGCAGGCTGAAGAACGAGCTAAAAAATAGGATAGCACGAAAACCGAAGCAAGTCGCCATGAGAGTTGTGATGGCGCTTTCCCCAGCAGGTGTCTGCTGGGGACTATTTTTTTTGGGCATTAGGAGGTTCAAGTGCTTCACCGTGCATCACCCTATAGCTCTCCCATTCGGCAAGCCGGCTAGCTTTAATTTCAGCATCGACGCGGATCCCCGTGTCAGAATACTCGGTGGCAAGCACGTGTGCCTGATCATGCAGCCGCGACAGTAGTGCATAGCCATCAGGAGGCAGTACTAGCTCACACCGAACGAGCGGGGGACGGGTTAGGCGCGCCACTTCTTCCAGGAGGTCGCGGATTCCGATGCGATAAAGAGCAGAAATGGCAACTGACGGCACGGTGGCGGTTTGTAGGAGGTGAGCGGCAGTTCCAACAAGTCCACGATCAATCTTGTTGTAAACCCGAAGAATGGGTTTTTCAGCGACGTTGAGTTCGTGAAGAATTTCTTCAGTTGTTTGAATCTCTCGCTCGAGTGTTGGGGAGGAAGCATCCACGACGTGCACGAGAAGATCCGCATACAGCACTTCTTCCAAAGTCGCTTTGAAAGCAGCGATGAGCGAGGCGGGGAGATCGTGAATGAAGCCGACTGTATCCGTGAAAACAGCAATGCGCCGATCCGGAAGTATGGCACGACGCGCGGTCGGATCCAATGTGGCAAAAAGCTGATCAGCTGTGGGTACGTTTGCGGTAGTGAGAACATTGAGTAAGGTGGATTTTCCAGCATTCGTGTAGCCGAGAAGGGCAACCGTCGTTACCTCATGGCGCAATCGCTGGCGGCGCTGAGTGTCGCGATGGCGGCGTATGGCAGCCAATTCGCGCTTGAGAAATGCGATTCTGTCCGCAATACGACGCCGGTCCATCTCAAGTTTTGTTTCGCCCGGACCACGGGTTCCAATGCCTCCCCCAAGACGCGACATGGCAAAACCTTTTCCAATAAGCCGAGGCAACACATACTGAAGCTGGGCCAACTCCACTTGCAATTTGCCTTCGTGCGTGTGAGCTCGGCGCGCAAATATGTCGAGAATTAACTCCGTCCGACCAATAATGCGCGTTCCAATCTCATCGGTAAGATTACGAACTTGGACTGGGGAAAAGTCCTTGTCGAAAACAATTCCCGTCAGTTCAAAAGCTTCCGCACAGGCTTTGAGCTGTTGTACTTTTCCTCGCGTCAAATAGAATGCTGGATCGACCGCGCGCAGGCGAACAATCATGGCGTCCACTACTTCGCCCGAGGCCGAATGCACCAGCCTTTCCAGTTCGGATAGAGAAAGTTCCGCCCCAGTGGATGCATCCTTTGGCAACCGCAGGGCGCAGACGAGGTAGGCTTCACGCGAAGGAGTGGCAACAGCAAGGGAATCATTGGCAGACAAAGGACGAAATTGTGAGTCAGAAATTTCGGGGAAAGGCTTGAGTCCTTTTTGGCGCTGACGCGCTCGCGGCATCTTTATTTCTTCGGTTTCTTTTTGGCTTCTTCAGCCTGAAACTCCGCTTTGAGTTTCCCTATTGCCTTGTTCATCATGATGAAGATGGTATGCCAATCGACAAGCAACTGGCTGTACTGGGCATCGCTCATCTGCTTGATAGCTTGTAGGCTGACCGTGTCCGTAAGCACCTTAAGAATACCATCACCATCTTTAAAGTATCTTCCCGCCAGCTCAACGAAACGGTATTGGTTGCTCGCAAGCACATACATAAGTTGGAAGAAAGCTTGTTCTTCCTGATCACTGATACGTTTGTCGCGCAATTCTTCGGAAAAGAAGCGGAAATAATCATGCCAGAGTTTGGTGTACTGCTGGCAAACAGCCAGGCGGTTCTCAATGGAAGTCAACCGATCATGAGAATCGTCCTTTTTTTTCAGCAGTGCCACTCTCCGACTTACCCTTTCTTAAAGAGATCGAGCGAATAGGCAATGTAGAGCGCAAACAGGAGAATTCCCGCGATGACGATGAGCTCAATTTTCGTAATGTAATTCAGTTCCATCCGCAGCTCGATCCTTTCTGAGTGTTACCCCTTCTCGCGCAGACTAGAAGTTCACTATTTTATCGGCTTTGATGACCTTGGTGCGCGCCTGCGGGTCGATCATTTGCAATTGGATTTGGCCACGAAGCTTCTTAGCTTGGGCAATCTGATTATACGCAACGTCGATGATTTCATAGGCGTCGCGGAGACTGACCTGATCAAGAATGTAAAGTTTCTGGAAATTTTGAGCCGCAGTATACGCATACTTCATCGTAAGGACAACTTGTTCGTGTGTCGCCTCTTGGGATTTGGGTGGTTTTAGGTGGATAGTGCGCAGATAGATATCCTTGATCGCGTCTTTAAACTCGTTGGGATTGGTCCTCCCGGATAAACGAACCGTAGCTGGCAGCCCGTTGGGTTGTTCGACCAACGTTTTCAAGAATGTGGGGTCTTTGGACAGAATAACATCGAACCTCTTGAAGCAGTCATCCAATTGAGCGAGTAGTTCCGTCACCGCATCAAAGTAAACCTGCTCTTGTAGGCGGTTTTCGATTTGATTGGTCAGTTCAATAGCCATTTTGATATTTTGATAAGACGACTGGTAATCGCCTTTTCGGAAATCCACCGCAGACCTATTCATAAGGGTCTTTACGTCATCGACTTCCTGTGCCATATAATCTTCGGCACCAGCTTGGATAAGAGCATTCAGTCTCGCGGTGTTTTCTTGCAAATTCTGCTCAAGGACTAGAGGTGTCGTTTCAATAACTCGTGCCAAACGTGCCTCGATGTCCTTCAAACGCATTTCAACGGCGTCGAAATTCCGAGTGCAGTATTCGTCACGTGCGAGAGCTATTTCCGCAATGAGACGTTTGACCTCGTCTACGTTGAAATAATTGGCCCCCGCATGAAGGGCCTGATTAAGCGCGCGATAAATGTTATCCAAGCGCTCTTGGAAGGTGTAGTCGCGAGAATGATCCAACGCCAGCTGCGCGAGCCTTACCGCTTCCTTTGCCACTTCTTGTCCTTCAGCAGCCGTCTGTTGATCAGCTAGGAGCTCTTCGGCCACGGCAGCCTGCTGCTCAGCCTCTACTAGCAGAGGATGAGCGGCCTTCCATCCGCCGTATTGAACCGACAAAGCGGCCAGATCCTGAGCTTTGCGAACGTTGTAGAGACGTGCATCATCGGCAGCCGTGAGGGCCTGCTCGCTGACATCACGGGCTTCGAGATATTGCCCGTTCGATAGGAGCTTTTCTGCCTGCTCATACAGCGCAATCGCTTCCGTGAGCTGCGCAGGTGCAAACATGATTGCCCCTGCTGCTTCAGCCACATTGATACTGTCGGCGGCAGCCTTGAGATTTGCCTTTGCGGCTGTCCGGGCTGCGCTAGCTTCTGCGGCTAAGAGAATCCTTTGCGCTTCCTTTGCAGCCTCCAAAGATTTTAAGTACTCTTGCGCGATCAGTGCATCCGAGGACTCTTGAAGTTTCTGCCTCGCCTGCGTGATAGCACCAGGCTGGTACTTACGAATGTCGCGCAAACGCCGCTCATCCTGCAGCATTTGCTCAAGTGCAACACGAATCCCTTCCACCGAATCATTGGATGACAAAGTCGCCTTCTTGTCGGCGCTATTTCCGGATTCCGAATTCACTGCTGCTGTGAATGATCCGCTCAAGAACGGCCCCTCGGTCTTGGGTGCATTCCCACTGCTGACGGGAACGGGTCGAGTGCCGACATTGGCACCTGCGGGAGCCCCTGTTTGCCCAACCAATGCCTGAGCTTGAGGGATCGAATCAGATTTCATCATGGTGCCTTCGGGAAGGCGCTCATTGGAGATGGGTAAACTTGGACCTCTATCGGGACTTGCGGTGACCCCGCCCTCAACTACTTGGGCGACAATGATAGGTCGTACGCGCAATGCGTCGGTGTTTTCCAGTGCCCACTTGTCATTATCGGTGCCGCCGCCCGGTGATTCGTTTTTCACCGTGACGACACTTGGAACACGCGGAGCACTTCCTTCAATTCGACGGAGGATTTCCTCGGTACGCTTCTTTTCTTCGAGAGCACGCTGAGCAAGCAATTGCTTGACGTTTTCTAAATAAGCGCGCGCCTTAGCTGTCATCTCTGCAGCCTGTCGGTTCTTATCTTGACTTAACAGTTGCTGAGTCTGCTCAACGAGCTCCTGCACCTGGTTGAGTCCCTGCGCCGCATATTCACGTGCACCTTTTCTTTCCAGATCGCTCACCTCGTCCTGCACGGCAATAAGGGCATGCTCGGCTACGACTCGGAAAGTGCGGCTCACGACCATGTCGGAGAGCTCGCGCGCCTCCTTTGCCTGTTCGATAGAGCGTTTAAATGCGCGCCTCGAGCGACTCTCTTTGGCATCGCGCAACTTGATGAATGCAGTACTGCGCTGTCCATCAAGGTTCGCGCTTTCCGTCTGGCGCCGCACTTCTAAGCGCTGGTCCACGACCGCGCTCCTGGGTTGAGCCTGGAAGAAAGACTCCATTTTGTCGAGTGTGCGCGAAGCTGTTTGCCATGCTTCTTCGGCATCAAGGATGTATTTCTCCGTCAACTGATCGAAGGCAGCCACGATTCGGTCGTTTTCAATAAGCCCCTGACTGGCTTTTTCCTTGGCCGTATCAAAATCGTTGTTATTGAAGAGATCTTTGGCCTCTTTGAGCAACTGTTCCATGACCTCGACCCGACCAGGCAAATGAACATCCACTGCCTCGTCGCGCAGGGTTTTGATGGCTTTCTCAACCGAGGCGATCTTGTCTTTTGTTGCTTCGATGCGGGTCACCGTTACCAGCTCTTGAAACTGGGGCTTAAGCTGAGGAATGGTGTTGAGCACCGTATCGAATTGATTGCTAACGTAATTAACCATCAGGCTTTGGAATGCAGTTTCCGCATATTGCAGACGGTCGGGAGCATAAATGAGAGCTTCGTCGGCTCGAGCTTCAGCTATTTTGGATTCGAGATAACGTAGCTCAGCCTGGGCTTTTGTTTTCTTAGTTTCGATGATACCGTTTTCCGCATCGGTCATCGCAGAGCCACACAGGATCACGGCCTGTTTGTAGTCGCGGTCCTGTTCGATTTTCTTCGTAATGTTTTCAATGTTCTCGCGCGTGCGAACAATCGCCTGCGGCTGATATTTCTCCGCTTCGGCCATCTCGAGTTCCTTTAACTTGGCCTTGAGCTCATCGAGCTTGTTAATGGCCGTGTTTTTGAGGTGTGCCAAAAGCTGATCCACGGCGACGATCGTGTCTCGCGAGGCTTTGATGGAATCGTCGTATTTTTGTTTTTGATATTTTTCGTTAGCAACTTGGAGGCTCGCCTCAGCCTTTTTGAACAGTTCCGGATTCTCTTTGTCGCCGTCATTGATACGGGCTACCTCCACAGCTTTGCGCGCTTCCTGGAGCACCTGATCGGCGTAGCGGGTGCGCGCGCTGTCAATCGCTTGTTTGGACTGCTTCACAGCATCTTGAGCAGCAGCTAAAGCCTGACTGTAGGCTTGCCCGGCCAAGGATTGCTCAGCATTCTTGAGGGCATTTTCGGCGGCTTCAAGCGCCCCTTTACTCTCATCGAACTTATTTGCATTCCACTCGCGTGCCTGTTGGATGTTCGCCTTAGCCTTTTTAATGCTTAATTCTGCACGCTGCTTGCTGCAGCCGAAAAAACCAACTGCCGCCAAGGCCATCAGTAGTAGCCCGACACCTTGTCTCCATGCAACGAGCTGCTTCATAGCGTTGCTCTTCCTCGTTCTCATCCATTTCGTGAACTTCTTTGCCATGGAACATCCCTCATCAGCGCAGGTCAAGCACCGACTCACGCTAAAAGTCACCTATTTAGAACCATTGTAGCCTTTTGCCGACAACAAAGATTGCCACACCCAGCAAAACAATTACCAAAATATACTTGCCGATGGGCGCACGCTCTTTCTTTTTGCCTTTCCCTTCACCGGCGGCACCACCCTTGAGCTCGGATATGTTCGGCCCGCCGCCTGTTTTGGCTGCTTGAGCCGAGGGACGGTAGCCTTCAACAATGAATTGCAGAGCGCCAACAGCACGGGCGAGGTGCACAAAAACAAAGTGCCAACTGTTGACTAGGAGCTGGCGATCCATTTTGGGGAGCTCGCGTAAATGCTTAATCGAAATAGATTGCTTCAGCAGGTCCTGCATACGCTGCTCGCCAAAGCTTAGACCCGCCACCATTTTGTTTTTCAGCAGGCGTTGAAGACGCTGAACCTCGCTTTTAAGATCGAGAAAGTTTCGCTCGTCCTCAGGAGTGATTTCCTCTTCCGAGGCCGCCTTTACAAAAAAAGCCTTGATGCGCAGCCAAATTTCCAAGAGAGCCTGGGCATCCTGTAGGGCAAGCTCTGCTTGTGTTTGTTGTTTAGGTTTATCCTTAGCCATGCGTTTGTGCCAACTTCCTTAGCCTGAGAGATAATTGCGTTCCTCGGGGCACATTCTCACAAGATGCTTCTTTCCATCCGCTCCCAGCTTAAACTCCCGGCGCACCAGGTACATCAATGACCTGCTGCCCGCTATAAATGTTTGGCGTTGTCTGCGGGGGCGCCTGGCCAGGCTGGTTAACGCCACTGGCCCGTTTTTGCACAGAGATGTAGCCAGGAGGCAATGGATAACGCGGCAACGCCGGGGGCTCAGGCACATAAATGCTGTAGTAGTCGCTCTGCGGGTCATCCTTGTCCACCCGAAATGCTGCCAAGAACTTGTTGTTCCAGTCTCGCAAAAGCTCGTCCCGCTGTTTTTGCTTTTCGAGAATGTTTGGGAACGCCGGGTTGTCGGTGACGGGATTAACCCCACAAATGTGGTAACCGAAGAAGAGCATGGTGGAGGCATCTTCGGCCACACGACTGGCTTCGATCTCCAGGCGTTTTCGCCGGTCACCAGCTGGTTCATTCACGAAAAAAGCTTCTTTCGCTACTTCCCCTATCGGTGGCCGGTAAAGGCTTTCTGCTCCGCGGATGGCCGCAATCAAGCGCTTCTTAATCTCATTGCACTCTGGACCAATATAAGTGTCCTTCACTGTTTCCACATTCCCGCGGATATCATCCCCGGCGACTCCGTTGTCGTGGATTCCGTCGTCCAGATATTTTTCTTTTTCGGAAGCTGGCACAGTAAGATAATAAGCATCGTCCAAGAGAGTGCCACAAACGGCACAATAAACACGCCGCCCCACTAGCACCTTGATTGTCGGGATTGGCGTGGGGGTAGCAGCTCCCGGCGCACCGGGCTGAACTGCTGGTGCGGGTGCCGTCGGACGACTCAAACCTGGGATCGGCTCAGCCGCCGGCTGTTCGCTTTCCATTCCCAAAGCTTGCGCTGGAGCTGCCCCAGCAGCAGGAGCTGCCCCAGCCGCTTCTGGTGCTCCCAAAGGTGGCAGGGCAGGGAATCCCCCTGCTGGGTTAGGCATGGCCGCTGTGGGCCCCACCCCCGGTCGCATATTGGCAGCTTGGACGGCAGCCTGGGCACGACCAGTGTAGGTTGCTGGATTTAATCCGCCGCCAACTGCACCTGCCGCGAGTTGCTCCTGGGTGGCCATGGCGGCTCCCAGTTCGACCATGGACTGCGCTGCTGCAAAGGCCGCCACTCCTAAAGTCGCGGCAAAACACGTCACTATTTTCCATGCTTTCTTCATTGGACGTCCGCTCCGCCCGCCTACTTGTTCTCTGTCGGCCAGCATTCTACTTCTACTTTGCTAAGGGCCCCTGGCCACCTAAGTCAAATCTTCTTTTTGTACATACCAACGCTTACCTGTTCGCAAAAAATCCCCTTAGCTCAATGGAAAAAGGGATTAGCCCGCCGTTCAATTTCTACGGTGGTGGGCGGGCCGTGGCCAGGATAGATGATAGCGCTCGCCGGCAAAGAAAAAATCTTTTCCTTGATGTTCGCGATCAGCTCTCTTTTCGCTGCCAGCGATGGAGCCCCACCCACACTGCCAGCAAAAAGGGCGTCACCCGAGAAAAGCACACCGTTGTCAGGTGCGTACAGAACCATGTGGTCAGGAGTATGACCTGGTACTGCAATGACTTTCACGGGGACTTGGCCCAAGGCGAGTTGGTCACCGTCGCCTACGGGAACGGTTTGGTTGCCTGCACAATCGACACTGCCTCCATAGACTGTGACCCCAGAGAATCGCTCGAGATATGCCGCCAGCCCGCCGTTGTGATCGTAATGTGAATGGG
>JANZZJ010000246.1 GCA_026419455.1 Candidatus Sumerlaeaceae bacterium
ACAACTATTTAACCTAACTTGCTATAAAACTATCTCACTATAGTGTACGCGTTGTACGCGCTGTCTTCTTTTCCCAGTTTTGTTCAGGGCGAATGTGGCTTCTGGACGGGGCGTATAACGCGTGTGTGGGAGGTTAGAGGATTAGAGGAATAGATGGTTCGAAAAAATGAAAAATGTGTCGCCACCGGAACGAATAGGGAGTAGACTAAGCTGTAAAGCAAAACAGGAAAGTCAAGGGGGAGGTGCAGCAAGCATGGCGAAGGATTTTAATTCGAAGCCTGGGGAAAAGGGAGGCGGGGCTTCTTTTTCACCAATACGTGAAGTTTGCCACTATCTTACTGAGTACGGCTACAAGCATACTCTGCTCGATGATGAAACGGTAAAGTTTGTCTCTGGACAGTTCTTTTATCATTTACGAATTGAGAAACTTCCGGAAGATGAGCTGCTCTATGTTTCCCTGACGTTGCCCCGCTTCTATGAGCTAGCGAAGTCGGACCCGAAGTCGAGGATTATTCTCTTGTGCAGCCGCCTTTCGCGTAGATTCAAAGCAGCAAAACTTTATCACGATAACAGCAATTACATCAGCGCTTCCTCAGAAGGTTATTTTTCAAGTGTTCGGGAGGCTTTGAAAGTCTTTCCCGATATGCTGGGAACGGTGCGAGCCATTGCGTTGTTTTTCTTGGCTCTCAGAGGATCGAGAGAATGCACCGACAATTTATCAAGCGAGCGTGGGGGGGAAGCTGCCTAACTCGCGAGTGAAAGGAGGTGTATCATCAAAATAGGGGGAATTTGCCATCAATATCACGGCTGGGGGCGTTATGGAAGGGGGAACTGCCAGCCATTTCACCCCCTCGGAAAGTGGCAGTTCATGTCTCAAAAATTGGGCAATAGCCACGACGGCTTTGCCCAGTAAGGTGCAGAAGATATAGGAGGAGATCTTATGAGCGCGTTTGAGTGTTCGCCACATGCAAAATCCTTCTGTAAGTATCTCAAGTCACTGGGCATCGAAGCCCGCATTGACGATGATGGCGATGTAGTTTTCCGGGAAGAGAATGGTTCATATTTTGCCACATTTGACGAAGATGGGCCATTCTACTTCCGGCTTGTTTACCCGAACTTCTACGAAGTCACTCCAGCGAATCGTGAGCACGTGACAGAACTTGCTGTCCGTCTGACGGGCGAAATTAAGGGGGTGAAGTTGTTTGAGGCTCAGGGGAAGGTATGGGCGGCGGTAGAGCAGTTTGTCACTGATGTTGAGCATGCCAAGCGCATCTTCAAACGGGTTAAAACATGCCTCGACTTCGCTGTCATGAGTTTCCGCGCGGCCTGCTAGGGGGCTGTTGTGCCGAGGGCAAACGCGGGGGCACTGGCACAACGAGAACTGTGGGCATGGTACCCCAGTTCTTGAGAAAGCTCTAACAAACCAGAAGGAGGTTGCTAACCATGCGTAGTGAGAAAGGCGCTGCATTGGCGCGAAAAGTCTGCGAGTATCTCAATTCCCTGGGGACGGAGGCTCATATTGATTCTGATGGCGATGTCGTGTTCAAGGATGGATTAGGCACGTATATCGCCACCTTCGATGATGATGATCCTTATTACTTTCGGCTCGTCTTCCCGAACTTTTTTCAGGTTGAGAGCGCAAATCGCGAGCGTGTGCTCGCGGCTGCCTTTGAAATCATCCGCGACGTTAAAGCAGTGAAGATCTTCATCGTTCGGGACCGAGTCAATGCTGCTGTTGAGCAGTACGTCACGAATTTCGAACAAGTGAAGGAAATCTTCGAGCGTTCCAAGAACTCTTTGGAGCACGGTGCCATGCTGTTCGGGATCAAGATGATTCTGAGCGAACTGGGGGATTCTCCGTTCGGCAAGCTGTCGCTTGATCTATAACCGGACACGCTTTCATACGTCACGCCAGCGCCCGCCCGCGTTGGAAAAACACGGTAACGTGGACAACAGCTTTACGGGCACCTCAAATGAGGTGCCCGATCCTTTTTGTGAAGAGACTTCGAGAATTAGCAAAAGCAGAAACAAAGAAGGCTAATCCCAACGCCATGGAATCTGGTGAGGGTCTGGTTCTAGACTCTAGGAGGGAAGCAGCAGGTGGCGACGAGCCATCCTCTGAAAGTCAAAGGCCATTCTCTCCCTCCTGGAAAGCCTGCCATTGAATCCCCTTATGGTATTTTGCAGTCGTGACCAGAATAAAGAGAAATCCTAGCGCCACGCTGAAGAAAAGTGTGGAAAAACGGATCAGAAAAATGGCCGGCACGGCCTGGTGACGTTGTGCCCCGAGGAGAATCAACATGAGGGCGAGTGTGGTTTCAAATCCGCCAATTCCTCCCGGTAGAAAGAAAAGAAAGCCCCCGAAAATCGTCGCCATGCAGAAAATGAACGCCGACTGTCCAAGAGTTATATTGGTCGCCCCCACACCCTGCAAAATGTACCACAGCGCCAAACATTCAAACGACCACGAGAATGCGGCCATAGCGGTAGTCGCAAGTAAATTCTTGGGCGTAAGCAAGGGATAGGTTGAATAATAAAGCTTACGCAGGCGATACGCCGTATCGCGCAGGCGGCCGAACCGAGCTAGCAAGGCAATCGCGCCGTAGAACCAGTGCTTTTGATGAATGGCCCACACAAGCACTACCATGAAAACCGCGGAAAAGATTAAAAAACCGTAAATGAAACCACTCGTGAACCAGTGGCCGTCGATGTGTCCTCGGGTGACGCCGGCCATGAACGACCCCATCGTCGCGAGTGCCAGGACGATCATTCCGAGCAAATCGGAGACCCGTTCGCAGAACACTAACGGAATCGTGCGGCGCATCTTTTGATCAAAGTACTCTTTCAGCATGAAGGGTTTGATAAGTTCGCCAATCCGCCCCGGGGAAATACACATGGAAAACCCACTGAAAAACACGAGAAAGCTCCCTATACGCGGGACGTTGATACCTGCCGCCCGCCGGTAGTATTCCCACTTGAGTTCTCGCACTAGGAAGTTCACCAACACTGCCCCCAAGATGAGTGGCATCTGCTGCCATGGGAAACGGCGCAGTGTCTCAAGATTCTTGCGAGCATCGCTCCAAATGACAAATGCCGTGTAAAAAATGATGGCGAAAACAAGAATCCAGATAATCCGTTTGATTACGGGGTTCTTCATAGCCAATGTGTGCCCAACGTGAGCGCGACAAGAGCCGCTGGGCAAGTGCAAAGCGATTCGCGCGCAAGCCTGGTGCTTGCACATTCACAGAAGCGGTGGCATTAAAGCCTCGCGCGCGAATGCTTTGTGAACACTGTGATGAGTAGGAGCGGAGACGACAATGGAAGTCATTCTCTTTGCCGATGTGAAAGGGTTGGGCCGCCAAGGTGATCGCGTGAAAGTTTCTGAGGGGTATTTCCGCAACTACCTCAAGCCGCGCGGTCTAGCCGATGAAGCCACGCCTGCCAATGTTAAGCGTTTCGAAAAGATGAAGCAAAAACAGTTGGAGCTGGCTGCCCAAAAAGTGGCTGAAGCCCGCGACCTTGCCAAACGGATTCAGGACCTCGTCATTGTCGTGAAAGCAAAAGCTGGCGAAAGCGAAAAACTTTTCGGGTCGGTGGGAGCGGCGGACATTGCTGAAGCTCTCAAGCAACAGGGGTACTTAATAGATAAGAAGAACATTGAACTCGAGGAGCCAATAAAAAAGCTCGGCGTGCACACTGTTTCCCTACGCCTTCATCCCGAGGTGCACGCAAGGGTAAAGGTCAAAGTCGAGCGCGCCTAAGGCACTGTAAGGGACTTTCGTCGCTGCAATGCAAAGTGGCCATAGGACGTTTGGGGCGAGCCTGAACGTAACCATCAAAGTGCTTCAGTTCTGTCGGTTTCGCGAGGAAGTTGGCTATCAAGAGTCGCGGGTTGATGCGATCGGCTCAACAAGCACCTTCCCAAGCGACCCCAGTTCCGATTTAATGGCAATGTTGGCAGCCACGCTGGCGGAGAGGCAGGGATTCGAACCCTGGATACCCGGCTTAACGGGTATACTCGCTTTCGAGGCGAGCTCCTTCAACCACTCGGACACCTCTCCGCGCCTTTCGTCAGCGCCATGCGGCTAGCATGGTTCAAGCCTATTTATTATGGGTGCCAGTATCCTATTCAGCCACTGTCTCATCAGCTTTTGTTGACCCGCGAAATCGGCAATTGTGCCAACTGTCCCCTTATTGATACTGACCGTCGCGACAGTTCACCGCGTGTTCCTATCGTCGAGTATGCTTGAGATTATTGACTGGGGCGGTAAGGACTTAGGTCCTGGGTGGCTTCTGTGGAGTTGCGGCGCCAACAACAAAGATACTCGCCTGATAAAGGTTTGGCGTTTCGAGAGGGCGGGTGTCAAACGACGCGTGCCCGATAGTTTGCTTCGGTGGATGTAAGGAATCGTTTGCCACCGCGACAGCTACTGCTCGTAGCTCGATGCGTAAGCCTGTGTTGCCTCGAACTCACTTTCTCCCCTTTTCAGCCCGCGTGGCGCGCGACAAACGGCTACACGATGGGAACACAATATTAGGCATATGAAATGCGCAAGGGCGAGTAGCACGGCGCTCATTCCTTAGAAGGTTCATTTCGTTTGTTGGTTTCACCGTTAGGATCCTCTCGCCGTTGGGCTTGTCAGTAGTAACTTCGGATGTGGCCTTCGCCCCAACACCAAGAGAGGGCGATGAAAGGCCTTTTATCGGCCGAAACGAAAACGGCGTCAATGACAAGCTGGAGTTGCAGAGTGAACGTTGGTCTGCAGTTCCACCCAGCAGCTCGTTTTTTATCGCGGCGGCTAGCTCTGCTTGTGGCTGTGCATGTGAAATAACACCACGGGTTGTGGCCAGTCAGACTTCTACATTAATAGACTACATTAATAGATTAGTGGCCACGGGGCGCAGGGGAAGCGCACGAATGTTCCGCCGAGGCGCTCGCGCTTTGATGGCAGTCGCCGACGATTGTAATGGCAGAGGTGTCATTGATGAGTGATGACCTCGCGTTGAGGACGTCGCAGGGCCTCAACTATTATAACAGCATGCCCGACGACTGCGATTGCCATGTCAACGGTTGCTTCAATCTCAACGAAATCACTGACCAATCAGTAGTTGAGTACAGCGGCGCGCCCGATAAGTGCGATATTTAGCCCACATTTGGCGCTCCAATCTGGTTCGAAAAGGACGTTCTGGACCGCAGCCGGTTTGTGGCGACTAGAGGGCGGGCATGAATGCTTGGATGTTGACCGTTCGCTGACTACTCCAACAACGCCGGCTTTTAATGTCGCCTGCCTTTTCTTATCGGGAGCTTTGACGTAGTGTGCGGTCTGCGGTATTTCATGCGTTACAGTGGTGTAATTGGAATTAAACGGAGGTTCTCCCTATCCTTGGCACCGACCGGCGGCTAGTCGAACTCCCCACCAATGGAGGAAACATGTGGATGCCAATACTTGGCGGTGGAGTCCGAAATCGCCCATTCTGGCAGCGCTTGACAACTGGCCTATCGCCGTTTGCTGGAGAAACGATTCGCATTCGCTACGTTTTCGGACGCTGTCACAGGCATGGGGAACCACTGCCGGCACTGTTAAATGGATGATAAACAAATTGCATCTGAAAAGATGCTCTCCAGTGAGTTCTTGCTGCACTGCTAACCGGGTGCCTGACGAATGTGAGCCCAAGTGCGGTTTTCAACGGAATTCCTAGGGATAGTGAGCCTGACTGCACCGTCAACATGATGATTAACTAACCATTGTGAAAGCCAGCTTGATAATGTCTCCGATTCTCACGCGAATGAGGTTCTCGACGTTTGCGATCTTTCCGGCAAGAGTTCCACGGATGTAATGCCGACGACGTGCTCGACAAATGTAACCTTGCCTGGGGGGCTTCGCTGGATTGCGATCAGAACGACGTTCCTGACGAATGCGACTTACCTTCCAGTTCGCCGCAAGATTGTAACGCTAATGTGTTCCCTGACAAGCGTGACGCAGAAATGGTGAGAAGCCTTTTCGTGGACGATTAGTATCCCTGCAGACGGGTCCCAATCGTGCTTTTGGGCTCTAATAGGCGAAACTATGGATTCCCCCGACGACCATGCAGGATGGCAACCACTCGGTATGAGTGTCACAGGGTTGGGGAAACAAAGCTATGACGCCGCAATGGCCGCGCTCGTGTGACGGCAATGGGGGTGTCAAGTCGGTGTCGTGCAACCGGTCACGTGACTGCATCTGGAATATGGCTGCCTTGGGCTGCAGTGAGACCAGATTCTTTTGCGCGTGGCAAGCTTTCCTTTATCAGTCGGAGCACGCGCTGGACTCTCAAATGACTGGCACAATGCTGAATGTTGGACTGCGTTTATCGCGCCAATATGCTCAGAATGCTATGCTGGAGATGTTCAACCAACTCAATGTCGCCCCAGCGGTAACGGCGGTGGCGCAGGATTCTCGTCCCTCGACGGACGCTTACACGTCTTCCATATACTGCGTGGTTTTCGATCCTGCGGACGCTTCATAATTATGCGACAGCTCTAAGCGGTGGGGATGTGGGCTGGCTACGAAGCGTATGCTTATGCTATTGAGGCGCAGGACTATGGCTCTGTTGGTTAAACTGAGCTAGTTTTGGGCGTTTCTCCGCGGGCGCTTTTGCAGGATACGACGGCACCAGAGCAAGTATATGCGCCGGATTCGGCAGATGTGGGGGCTTTGGGAGTGAACCAGACAGAAAGTGTGTTGCCAGTGAAACGCTGGTTGGCTGCAACCGCCGCACGAGAGGAGGATCCTCCGGAGGATAGAAACCGTGATGTTCGAGAACCCGATCTCCGAGGCAGGGACATTCGGAGTGCAGCTGTCCTCGTTGGTGGCTCCGTCGGACTGGTTAGCGTATCTTGGTCGTGCCTTCCGGGTGGGTAGGTACAGGGAGCGAGTGCTAGTGGAGCCGAACACCATTAACAAAGTGCGTTTACATGTGATCTCGTCGCATCCATCAAACGTTCAGACCCAGTGCCGGTCCGGTTTCGGGCCATACGTTGCATGTGGAGTCAGAAGTTTAAAGCGGGCGGGGCGTGGAATAGGCGAAGTCGTACTCGACCGAATTGAAATCCGGTCCTAGACGAACCTTGAGTACGACAGGTAGAGTCTGAGTGGTCCAGGCACAGTGCGCCCCTTTACGGCTATACTGGGCGGAAAGAGGTTTGTGATGGCACATGCATGTAGCGGTATGCCGGCCTAGCCTCAAACTGAGAACTCACGTGCCGCATGCCGCAATACAATGTAATTGTTATCAAATTTTCGGCCATTGCGGGCTACGGCCTAAAAGGACCCGTGTCGTGATAGATGGGCAGTTGCACCATCGGGAACGTTTTCGCTGAGCTCTATGGTTATGCGACTTGGTCTCTTTAGTCTGATTTTTCGATGCGCACGGCATTGTAGGGAATCGGCTCGCTATATGCGAGCAGCCTTTTGTGCTATGCAGCCTTTTGGCTCGCGTCGGAAATCAGAGGGACGTAGGAGACGGCAGCACGTAATTCGTAGCCTCGGAAAACAAAAAGTGAGGTGGAGCTTTTTGCTTCGCCCTGCGGACTTGATTCGCGACGAGTGTACCCCCGTGGGCGTGGTGTATTGGGTGAACCCGTAAGTGGCTCTGCAACAGTTATAACAAAAAAGGCACATTGCTTTTTTCTGTTGAACATTTATTTTTCAGTTCTAAAGTCTGGAATTAGCTTGTGTACAGGAATTAAGAAGATGGGTAGTTTCTTGATAATTTGCTAATAGCCAATGGGAGCCTCCCGATGTGGGGCATCGGTGCCGTGGGCAAAGGCAAAACGGCGCCGGTGCGCCAGATCGAGAGATAAGGAGATTTGGCTGAGCAAGTTACCGGGAGACTGGGGTTAATGGAAGTGCAAAAATTGGTTTGGGAGCCGAGGGGACAGCGCTCGGGTGTCCATGTTATGAGCGGCGTGGATGTGGAAACCCGTGCAGCTGCCCCTCGAACATTTTATCCATTTCAGCAATTTCGGCAATTATCGGTACTTGCCGTCCCGCCGGGCAAAGTCTCAGCGGTCCCATCTTATCGTTGTCACCATCGTTCCGAGAGGAGAAGTATCATGTCTTCCAAGATATCTAGTATTTTCAACGTGACCTCGAAAATCGCTGCGGTCGTAATGGCCTTTGGCGTTTTCGCTCTCCCGTGGGCAGGCCATGCCGCCTCCCCCGGCAAGGATGGTGATCTGACCGTAACCGCGCCAAACACGATTCTTAATGCTGTGTCGCCATTGTCCCAGAGCGCATCGGTGGGCGATACGTATCTGCGTGTTACTAATTTAGCGGCGTTGCAGCCGTTAGTCGCCGGTGATTTGCTTCTTGTTTATCAGGCGTTTGGCGCTTCGATTGATACAACGAACTCGCCCACTTTCGGCAATGTTACTGCACTTAATGGAGCCGGCTTGTATGAATTTGTGACAGTCGTAAGTACGCAATCACCAAATCGAATCAACATCGCTACTGCTTGCGGCGGTTTGCGCAATGCTTACGTTGCCTCCGCGGGTTCACAAGTTGTTAAGGTGCCTCAATATCGTAACCTCACCGTGCAAAGTGGAGCAAGCATCACCTGCCCAGCATGGAATGGTTCGACAGGAGGAGTTCTGGCACTGTCTGTGGCGGGCACTTTATATCTCCATGGCAACATCGATGCCTCAGCCAAAGGATTCCGCGGTGGGGCGACGCATAATTCGAGCAATAATACAGGAAACAACATAACTGATTACCGCTCGGGCAATGCAGCGCGCGGTGCCTTTAAAGGCGAGGGAATCGCAGAACCTTCCCAGGTTAGCGGAAATGGCCAATACTGCCGAGGTGCAGCTGCTAACGGTGGTGGGGGAGGAAATTCGTTTAATGCGGGCGGAGGTGGTGGTGCCAACGGAGACAATGGCAACCCATGGCTTGTTGCCAACGGGACGACTGGCGGTCAGGGGGTTATGGAGCTTACCGTTCCTGGATGGCTGGCAGCATGGCAGCTGGATCCTGCGTATGCAGCTAATAGCAACGCTATCACGAATTTGTCAGGTGGCGGGCGCGGCGGCTACACGATGTCTCAGAATGATCAAAATGCTCTGACTGTGGGACCGGACAATTCTCTTTGGGGCGGCAATAACCGTCGTGAGCGCGGCGGACTTGGCGGACGACCTGTGCCTAACAACCCGGCAAGCCGACTGTTCTTCGGAGGCGGGGGTGGTGCAGGTGACGGTGACGACAGTGTAGCTGGTAGAGGGGGCAACGGCGGGGGGTTGGTGTTTATAATGGCCGGACGAATTGAAGGGTCAGGCCAGATTCTGTCGAACGGCGAAGCTGGTGGATGGAGCGGCGAGGCGGCCATTACAGACGGTGCCGGCGGCGGCGGCGGTGG
>JANZZJ010000087.1 GCA_026419455.1 Candidatus Sumerlaeaceae bacterium
TGGTATAGGGTTCCATCTGCACGTGCAGTGTGTCACCCTGCGCAGTAAACCGTGGCTTGGCTTTCGAAAAGTCGACCTTGGTGATATCGGTAGCATCGAGCTTTTTCGCTGGAACCACTTTCACAGCTGGATCCGTCAGTAAGTCCGTGTACTTTCTGGGTGACTCTTTTGGCAAATCAATTTGAGCCACTTGCTTTTGTGCCGAGTTGTTTGTTACCACAATAACTGTTTGTTGAGCGGTCCATCTTCGGAACGCGAAGAGAGCTTTTGCATCATCAGCCAGAAGTTTCTCATATTCTCCGATCTGCAAGGCCGGCAGTGTATTTCGGATGGCAGCGCAGCGCTGAAAGTGGTTGAAGACGTCCGGCATGAAATGATTATCTTCTGGCTTTTCGTAAGGTTCGAGGTCCTTCCAGATCATTGGCTTGCGATCGCCTGGGTCGTCAGGTCCCCACATTCCTGCTTCGTCGCCGTAGTAAATCATGGGGCCTCCAACGTAACAGAATTGTACTCCAACTACGGCTTTCATTTTGTGATAGGTATCAGTGGTAGGTTTCTCAGTCTTGTAGGTTTCACCGGGCTTAAGATCTTGGATGCGGTTTCCGTTGTCGTATTCCCTGCCTGGGTTGTAAAGCATGGAGACAAGACGGTCGGTGTCGTGGGAATTGAGGAGGTTCATCATGACGTAGTTGGCCTGCTCGGGAATGTCGAATAGCATTTTAGCAATATCATTGGCAAGGCGGGTCGCTGTGCCGTTATTGGCGTAGAACCTGAGCAGGGCTTTCGCAAACTGATAGTTCATCACGCAGTCAAACTGGTCGCCGCGCAACCACTGCTTGGGAGGATCCCAAATTTCGCCCATAATGATGGCGTTGGGGTTAATGGATTTTACGAGTTTGCGCCATTCGCGCCAAAACTCGCTGCTGACCTCATTGGGGACGTCCAGCCGCCAGCCGTCAATACCGTCAGAAGGATCGCCATCGCCGTTGGGGTCCATCCAACGCCGTGTGACGGCAAAGATGTGCTTTTTGACCTCGGGGTCAACGTAACCGTGTTCGTTTTCCTTAAACACGGGAAGGTCCTTAACTCCGTACCACCCTTCCCAGTCGAGCGGGTCCCAACTGGTGATATTGTACCAATCCTTAAAGCGCGAGTTTCTGCCATTTTTGAGCACATCTTGAAACGCTGGATGCTTTGTGCCCGTGTGATTGAAGACGCCATCGATGATGATTCGGATGCCGGCTTGGTGCGCTTTCTCGATCAGCTCAAGAAAGAGGAGGTCACTTTTGTTAAATTTCCAGGTGGAGGGGTCAAGCAGGTCTTCTTCGGCTACGATCCTTTCATATTCGCCCTTGAAGCCGAACTGGTCGTCTATGTGACGATAGTCGGTAGCGTCGTACTTGTGAAGCGATTCGGATTGAAACAGAGGATTGAACCAAATTGCGCCGACACCCAGTGACTTCAGGTAATCCAATTTCTCAATAACGCCTTGGAGGTCGCCGCCGTACCTGCGGAAAAATACACTTGGATAAAACTTTCCTCCATCTTCCGGCAACAGGCGGTCCCAATCCATTGTCCAGCTGCGAGTGCCTGTAGGATCGTTATCTTTGGAGCCATTCCGAAAGCGTTCGGGAAAGATTTCGTACCAGACAACATGCCGAGCCCAGTCAGGGGTACTGAAGATTTTGGTGCTATCAATTTCTGGCTTAAACGGTGCCACCTTTGCTGGCGGGGTTTTGGGTTCTTCGTCCTGTCCTAGGTCAATCTTGGCCTTACCATCAACGAGTCGAAAATAGTAGTGGTCGGCACGAGGGAGTTTTCCTCCAAAATACTCAAAGCGCTCGTCGGCAAACAAAGACCGCAAAAGCACCTCTTTTTCGCCATTGGTTTCGATAAAACGCACATAGGATTTTTCTACGTCGTGGGCCAATGCACGCACCCGAATGACTACGGGACCATCTTTGCTGAGAGGATTAAAAAACTCAATGTTCTCGGGATCGTGAAAAACGTAATCAGCGTCGATCTTGTCGTCCCCTACTTTGGCATCGGATTTCACGATCGCCGCGCCGTGGCCTAGACGCAAAACGCTATTGTAGCCTCCCTGTCCATCATCGGTTTTTGCAGGATTTTCTGGATCTTCCTGCCATCTGTTGTGATCGATGACAAACTTGTACTGATGCTCGCCGTCTGGTAAAATCTGTGAGACGACGAAGGTGTTCCCTTCCTTTTTCATTTTGAGGGTCGTGGGATTCCATCCATTAAACGTTCCGGCCAAATGAACGGTTTGTGCGTCGGGCGCTTTGAAGCGAAACACGACACGGTTCTTGTGTTTACCTAGAGGCGTGATTTCGATACTGGGAAAAGGTCGGAGAACAGCACCGGTGGTGATACTGTCGGTGGGTACGCTTTCGGTTTTCTTATCCGTTGACGTTTGAGAGGGGGAAGCTTCACTTCCGCTTTGGGCCTTCAGGTGAATGACACTGTTTTTCCCGCCTAGACCATTGTCCACAGCCTCAGGATTGAGTGGATCTTCTTTCCACTCCTTGCCATTGACGACAAACTTGTACTGGTGCTCACCAGGTTTCAGCTCCAAGGTGGCCACAAATTCGTCACCTTCACGAGCCATTGGTTTGGCATCTGGCGACCAATCGTTAAACGACCCGGCCAGGAAAACCTTTTCCGCAGTGGGAGCCTTGTAACGGAAAGTCACGGCGAAAGTACCGTCCTCCTGTGGAACCACGCTGACCGATGGGCAAATCTGCTGGCCTTTAGGAGATGTATCCTTTGCCACATCGGCATCCGTACTTGATCCGCGTGCTGACGCCAACAAGGCCTCCTTGGACAGCTCAAGGACACTGTTTTGGCCTCCAAAGCTATCAGGCACAGACTTAGGGTTGAGCGGGTCGTGGCGCCATGACTTGCCGTCTTCGACAAACTTGTACTCATGTTTGCCTTCAGGCAGCTCAATGCTGGCGGTGTAGAGGTCCCCTTTTTTCACCATCTCAATTTTATCAGGGCGCCAGTCGACAAAGGAACCCGAGAGGTAGACGTTAGCTGCCTGGCTTTTCAGGGAAAAGGTGACGAGAAATTTCCCCGTAGTGGTCTCCTTGGCCGTAACTGAGGGCGGCAGAGGCTGTACTGCCCACGTGAGCGACGAAGCTAATACGAGAATTACAGCGAGAATAGGTGTGAAGGACACACGCCGACCATTAGTTCTCATGGCAAGACTCCTGAGGATCTATTTAAATCGTTCTAATTCTACTAGTGCCTGGCGCAATCATGTCAATAAGGAACGAAGGTATCTTGTTAGGCAGCACGCAATTCCCGGGACCAATTTTCGGAAAAGTGAACGCAGAGGGGAAAAGACCAGACGCACTCAATCAGGAATGTAGATACGCCTGAGTTGCCAAAAATCCCTGGTACACTTCGTTTGGTAGCGTGTGGCCGTCAGTTTTCTAGATTTCTCCATGCATCCAACGAAACCAAATAGTCCTCGATGGCGGAATTGACTACGGCGGGATTCTCTAATGGGGCGAGGTGCCCCGCATCCGGGACAATTTCCATGGTTGCGTGGGGTAAACGCGACAACATTCGTACTCCACACTCCTTGGGAGTGACGACGTCGTCTTCTCCGTAAATCAGGAGAACAGGCACGTTGATTGTGGGAAGAGTTTCTATAGAATCCGGCCTAGCGGCAAGTGCCTCAAGGACGCCAATCACCGCCTCGGCCGGTGCCTCCGCAGCCCACTGCCGGAGTTCCCGCACCAGGGAGGGATTATGTTCACGAGTCTTAGGCGAGATTAGCATTTCTTCGACAAATTCCCCAAGGAATGACGTTCCTTCACGCCGGATGCGTTCAATCTGGTCCCGACGACGTTGCCGAATCTCTGGGGAGTCAGCTTCGGCTCGTGTGTCACATAGTATCATGCCGGCTACCCGTGCTGGGTACCGCCGCCAAAACTCGAACGCGGTGTAGCCCCCCATGGAGCAGCCGGCCAAGATAACCCGCTCGATCCCCTGTTGGTCGATGAGACTTAGAACATCGAAGGCGAAACAGCCGATCGACCATGCAGCACACTCCTGCGCTCCCTTGGCTCCGCCGAAACCACGAACATTGGGAGTAAGAACGGTGGTCTTCTTGGATAGGCATGCCACTTGCTCTCTCCACATTCGGCTATCGAGCGGAAAAGCGTGAAGAAAGACGATCGGGGGCATCGCCATGGCGTCCCGAGTCAATTTCATCGTTCAACCCTCCCTCGTCGCGTTCGATAAAACCTTTAGCGGTTTCATCAGTCTAAAAATGCAGCGACAGGCGCAAGCGAAAGGAGAAGCTCCATGGACATGAAGACTCCGCCGAGATTTGAGTTCAACAGGCCCCAGCCCACGATCACCTGGCTCGTGAAAGTTGGATTAATTGCATTATTCGTGTTTGGAAGCATGCAAACATGGGCTGTGGGAATTATCGTCCCTCGCCGTCCGGTAGATGCGCCCGTCGAGCCTGGGAAGACCGCAATTTATGTTCAAATCGTGAACAACCTCGCACGCAGCCGCATTCATCAAGAGTTTTTTAATCCGAATCCGCGGCCCGTGGAAGCAGATTTTGTGTTTCCACTTCCCAAGGAGGCCAATGTGACAGATTTTGTTCTTTACGTCAACGGCAAGCCGCAACGCGGGGAAGTTCTCGAAAGCGAAAAAGCGCGCAGCATTTATGAGGACATTGTTCGCCGAATGCGTGATCCCGGACTGCTCGAATGGGTAGATTGGAATCTTTTTCGGGTCGCGATATTTCCCATTCCTCCTAATTCATCCCAAACCATAGAGATCGAGTTCTCCCAACCACTCCGGGCAGAGCAAGGTGTTTATCAGTATCTGTTTCCGCTGGCGGGACCAGAAACGCGCCGCCCTCCTCGAATTATCGGCGGTGAGGTACGCAAAACAGGAGCTAAGGAAAGGCTTCCCGTAGAATTCGCGGTGAAAATCGAAGGCGACCATGCGTTGGGCAACGTCTATTCGCCTACGCACAAAATCGAGATGAAGCGCGTTAGCGATAGTCATGTAGCTGTGGAGATTCCTTTGGATGACCAGAGTGACTGGCGCCGGAACTTTGTCCTTTATTATGATTACCGGGACAAGGATGTTGCCGCCACGCTGGTAGCCCACCGCCATCCGCCCGACGCTGGATATTTTTGCCTTACTTTCAGTCCTTCCACTTCCAAAGCTGCGACGGGCGCTAGCACGGTGCCGCTGGATCTGATTATCATCCTAGACACGAGCGGGTCGATGGCAGAAGATGGAAAAATTGATCAGGCGCGTCGCGCGGTGAATTACTGTCTTGCGCAACTTCAGGAGGAAGACCGCTTTGCACTTGTGCGTTTCGCAACGGACACGGAGACCTACGCTCCGGAATTTACTGAAGCACGCAAAGACGAGATCGCACGGGCTCAGGACTGGGTGCGTCAGTTGCGGGCAAGTGGAGGAACCAATATTGGGGAGGCACTCGAGCAAGCTGCAAAGGTCATCCTGAAGAATAAGGAAAAAGATACGACTTCCTCACGCCGCTGCCTCGTTCTGTTTATTACCGATGGGCTGCCGACGGTGGGGGTTACCTCAGTTGACGAGCTTCTCCAGAAAGCGGAAAAAGTGGTGCGGAATGCCGATACACGCATCTTCACGTTTGGTGTGGGATATGACGTCAATACCCGTTTGCTAGATCAGCTTGCCGAGCGAACCAGAGCATGTGCTGAGTACGTTGCTCCCCGGGAAGATCTTGAGGTGCCCGTGGCGAGATTGTTCGACAAGGTAGCGCGCCCCGCCCTGACTGCCCTCGAGGTTCACTTTGAGGGGGGCGACGTGTTTGACATTTATCCTAAGAAGCTCCCCGACCTGTTCTACGGGACCCAGCTAACAGTTTTTGGCCGGTACAAGCGCACCGGTCCTGCACTCATCCGGTTGAAAGGGAATTTCGCTGGGGAGCCAGTGCAATACGATTACGAGAAGACCTTCCCCGACACTGCGGACAACGAAGCTGTGGAACGGCTGTGGGCTACGCGCAAGGTGGGATATTTGCTCGATCAGTATCGCGCAAATCCTCATTCAGACGAGATTCGCGACGAAATTATTTCCTTAGCGAAGCGTTACGGTATCGTAACTCCATTAACTTCATTCTTGGTGATTGAGGACAAAGCGGAGGGCGAACCTGTCCGTCCCCCTGTGCAAACGCGAGGAACAGGCCCCACGATGGACCGGTCCGGGACGGTTGGTCGGCACCCGCGGGGGCCAATTAAGCAATCCGAAGAAATGGCCATGCGAGCCCTGCCAGGTATGTCTCAGTCAATGCCAGCCGAGAGTGGCCAAAGGGGTGTCGCTGCGTCGAAAGCAATGCGGATGATGAAGGAGGCGAGTGTTGGGGGGCAGGTGGCCCCGAGCGTAGCAGAAGTTTCGTGCATTGCAGGCCGTTGCTTCCATAAGCGTGGAGAAGTATGGATGGAGGAAGGTACCGAGGACGCACAAGAGATCCTGCGCATTAGGGCGTACTCGCCCGCCTATTTCGATCTCCTTCGTCGGCACCGAGAGATCCGAAAGTTCCTCGAAATCGGAGAGAACATTCGCTTAAAGGTTAGGGAGCTTGTAGTGGAAATATCGCCGACAAGCGGAATAGAGGAACTCCCCGAGGTACTGAAAAAATAGTGCGGAAATAAAAGAATTTTTTGGGAACCTTTTGGCGGGGCATGGTGTCTGAAACAATGCAGCAGGCCAGAGAACTCTCCTTCGGGAGAGATTGATAGTCGAGTTCCAGCAGCTGTCCTCGGACAGTTTACCATAACCTCCTAACCTCAAGATTAGACCCTCGACAATTCGGGGGTCTTTTCTTTTGCAATCGGGTCATTGATACCGCCCGTTTCTCCCTGAGCGCGCAGGTCCACATGCGGCTGGAGCATTAGCCTAAGGGAAGACGCTCAGGGCGCCAATGAAAAATGTGCCATCATCAGCCTTGTGCAGCATTCCCATTGCCGCAACTTTTTGAGCGGCACCTTATCAATCTTGTGGACTCATGCCCATGTTTTCGGCAAGCGTGCTCATTAAGGTAACTGGCCAAAGGCAACTTTGGGTTAAGGAATTAGGGATCATGAGCACGTTGAGACGCAATCCCGTCACCTATGGATGGACGATTTATCCTGACGGAGAGTTCCAAATCCCGCGCCCAGCTTGCCCTGAAGAACCACAAATTTCTGCAGAAGAATGCCCCTTCTGTGAAGGCAAGGAACACACGACACCGCCGGAGATCACGGCAATCCGCCGCCAGGGCAGTATGCCCAATGGACGTGGGTGGAGCGTTCGAACCATCCCCGACATCAATGCTGTGTTAAGAATTGAGGGGGCGCTTAAACGCCGAGGCGAAGGCATATACGATCTTATGGACGGGGTTGGTGCCCACGAACTCATCATCGAGACCCCGGAGCATCATTCTCTATTCAGCGAATACAGTCATCAGAAGATGCACGAAATTGTCTGGATGTACAGGGAGCGGATGCGCGATCTTCTCAAGGATGAACGCTTCCGTTACATTCAGATTTGTCGCAATTACGGTCTTCGTGCGGGGGCTCGCATCCCGCATCCTCACTCGCTTGCCATTGCTCTTCCTGTGGTGCCACGGTGGGTTCGCGAGGAAATAGCCCGAGCTGCGGAGTTCTGGAAAATGAAAGAACGATGTTTATTTTGCGACATGATCGCTTTAGACCGCAAAGCTAATCGGGTCGTTTTCGAAAACAGCCAGTTTATAGCTCTTGCACCTTTTGCCTCCGGTGTCCCTTACGAAACTTGGATTTTCCCCTCTATGCACCAGAGCCAGTTCCAGGACATTGACGATTATGAGCTCGATAGCCTAGCGGAGGTACTTCAGAAAACTACAAAGGCTTTGGCAAACAAATTAAATAATCCACCTTATAACCTTATCCTCCATACGAGTCCTGCCAAGATGAGCCACCAATGGGATTCGTCGGAGAAACCAATTGCAGAGTATTATCACTGGCATATCGAGATCATCCCGCGGCTTCGCGAACTGAATGGCTTTGAATACGGGACTGGCCTCTATGTGAATCCTCTATTGCCGGAAGCAGCAGCGGCGCACTTGCGCGAGATTCTCGACAAAGTTGGGTAAACGAACAGGAGAGACAGTGCCTTTAACAGGCAAGTGTTCTACGGGTCAACGAAAGCCCTTAGAACTACACGGCGAAAGTAGGAAGAAAGCGATTTTGCCTGAACCGCAAGGACGACGCTAAAGGAGTGCGGAAATGACCCGCAAAAGCAGGGATTCGGCCGGACTAAGCCTGTTAATAGCTTTGGTTTTGGCCTTTTGGGCTTGCGCAACCCAGGAGCGGCGTGAAGCGCCTAACTCCGAGTTATCTCTCAAGGTAAGCCCAAGAGAAGAAGTCACGACGCCGACATGCGTTGCTGCTGCAAGCCAACGCGTCGAAGAAACCTCGCAAAACGAAGTTTTGCTGTCGCGTCATGCGGAGTTGTCCACTTCCACGGAAATAGCTCAAACCGAAGTCACTTACGTTGCAGCAAACCTTATGAGCGACCAGCTTAGTTCCTACCTTAAATCGCTAACAACTTCGCCGGTGCATTGGCATCCGTGGTCACGGGAACACCTCGACGCCGCCGAAAAACTCGACCGCCCGCTCCTCGTGTCTGTTGGCGTGAGCTGGTCTCTTGATGCACGCCGCGCCGATTCACGATGGTTTGCCGATCCGAAAGTTGCCGATCTGGTCAACGAAAAATTTGTGCCTATCAAACTAGATGCTGATGAACACCCTGAAGTGGCCGAACGCTATCGCTTGTTTTACTCGATTTTACGGCAACGCCCAGCGGAGGAAAGCCTTGTCGTGATTGCCCTACCCTCAGGGGTACCGTTTGAAGCGGCTGCGGTGTCGCAGGAGATGACAGCCCAGGATTTGATAACATTTCTCACACAAATTGAGCAAGTTTTTCGAACAAACCGGGAAGCAGCAACGGCTCAGGCTCAAAAATTTAGCTCCCTTGCCCAGTACGTTTGTAACGTTGTGATGCAGACCACAGACGTTGGCCCAGAGATCAAAGAAAAGGGGAAGGCTCTACAAGAAAGTGTGCTCCACTCTGGGGTTGGGAACGCAGGAAAGCAGCAGATGACGAAAACGACACCGTGCGCGCTGCAAGCTATGTTAGCACTGCAACATTATTCTGATACGCGGACTACCAGCTCTTTGGAGACTGCTCAAAAGCTTCTTCAGGAGATGTACCGCAGTTCTCTGCGAGATCCCGTGTTTGGCGGCTATTTTCATCGTGTAGCAGCTGATGGGACTCCCCTAGGCGGAAAGCTCCTTGTCGATCAAGCCTACCTGTTACGTGCTTTTACGTGGGCGTTCGCAGCTACGGGCAAAAAGATTTACAGAGAAGCGGCGGAGGAAATCCTAAGGTTCTTGCGAGATACGTTCGAGGCACCGGACGGAGGCTTTTACTCGAGCCAGGAATTAGACTATGACCCGAGCCATGAAATGGCTTATTTTACGTGGTCGGCAGAGGAAATTTTGGCGTCGGAACTGGATGACCTCGAGAAACAAATTATTTTAAAATATTACGGACTAGACGAAAAAACAGCGAAGCAAAAGGTGCTGCTGAAACCCGCGCGAACATTGGCAGCAGTGGCTGAGCAACTTAAGCGATCCCCTGATACTGTCCAGAAAGCTTTGGACAGTTCGCGCCGAAAGCTTCGTGAGTGGCGCTACGGCCGCGACGAGTTCCCTCGCGTGAACAAAGCAGTCATCATCTCGTGGTCAGCAGTGACCGTGTCGGCCTACTGCGACGCTTGGCGTTATCTCGGAGATGAGCAGGCAAGAGATTTTGCTCTGCGAAGTGCATCAAGAATCTTGAACGATGCTGCATCAACGACCGGGTTAGCTCATTATGTCGCAAAGGGGATAAGCTCTCAGACCCCGGCTATTCTGGATGACTATGTGTCATTGGCTGAGGCTCTGCTCGACTGTGCAGAGGTAAGTGGCCGAAACGAGTTAATCCGTACCGCCGTGGACCTAATGGAATACGCAAATCGCCATTTTGCCTCCGATAAAGGGGCTCCATACCGTGACTGCGTCGCACCTGCGGACAATGGTCTTCTTAAAGAGGTGCCTGTAATTCCCTTACGCGACGGATTGCTTGAGTCACCAAACGCTGCGGCTGTGCGCGTTTACAGCCGACTTTATACTCTCACTCATGAAGAGAAATATCGCCAAAGTGCTTTGCTGGGCATGGCCCCCCTACTTGTTCACGACGATTGGTGGGATATACAAGTTTGTGGGTATGCTCGGGCGGTATCGGCGGTGGCGTTCCCCCTAACAAAGGCCGTAATCGTAGGCGGGCTAGATCGTGCCGACACGAATCAACTCTGGCGGGCGGCTGTGAGCACTTTCCGCCCAGGAAAGAGTGTTCAGATACTCACTCCTGAGGCGGCGTCCCAGACGGACTATCGTCCCGCTAAGGATGGAAACTGTCTCTTATACAC
>JANZZJ010000100.1 GCA_026419455.1 Candidatus Sumerlaeaceae bacterium
CTCTTGCGCAACCTCATCGTCAATCGGTCACGTACCTTCATATTCGACACAGCTCTTGCTCCGCCATGCGCCGCGGCGGCACTTGCCGCGCTGGAGGTCATTCGCAAGGAGCCTGGTCGCCTAGCAGCTTTGGCCGAAAACACTCTGCTGTTACGCTCGGAGTTGCGCCGCCTCGGTTTGACTGTGCCGCATTCTCCGTCAGCCATTGTGCCGTTAATGGTGGGCACAGCGGAACGAGCGCTACGACTTGCGGCAGCTCTGGAAGACCGAGGGTTCTTATGCGTTGCGATTCGCCCGCCGACGGTGCCACCTGGCACCTCAAGATTGCGCATGACGGTGATGGCGACGCATCCCCAAGAGTCCATTAGAGAACTTGCTTGTGCTGTCGGAGAGATCGCCGCGGGGTAGTATTGCCGGACTCGGCGATTCACCATGCGATGACATTCTTCTTAAGGCTGCCGGCAATTTCTGAATGCAGGGCGCAGACAAGAATTCTTGTTCTAAGACAATGAGCTGGGATTCATCCAAAAAAGAATTCTTTTTTTGCCATTGGCTGGGACGGTATGTGCCACGCTATCTTCGGCGCAAATTACACGCCGCCCTTGGCAAACGCGGCAAACTTGAGGATCTTTACGTGTTCCTCACAAATCAATGCAACGCGCGGTGCAAGCATTGCTTCTATATCGAGGAACTTGGCTACGTTCCAGGTGAACTGCAGCTCAAAGACTATGAGCGTTTGGCTCCCACCTTGCCGACGCTTGAGAGAATCTTTTTCACCGGTGGGGAAGCTCTTCTTCATCCTGAAGTCGCAGAGATCTCTTTGCTTTTGGCAACAGCGACCCGTGCGCGGCGAACCACGCTCATTACTAATGGTTTTCTTCCCGAAAAAGTGGAGAAATACGTCGAGCGTTTGCTCGGCCACGGTCTTGCGGGGTGCGTGGATGTCCTAGTCTCGCTCGACGGCATGGAAGCGACGCACAACGAAGTGCGGCAGAATCCGCGTGCCTGGGAACGCGCGAATGCCACACTGGCGACCCTTGAGCAACTGGTGCAGCGTTATGGCGGCCTGCTCGATTTTGGAGTCATTACCATCATTACGTCACGCAATTGGCAGGAGCTGGAAGAGCTCTCGGACTATCTTGAAGCCCGCTACCCTCATGCCAGGCAGGGATTCGAATTTGTTCGGGGAACCCATTTCAGTTTGTGGGGTTTAGCGCCGGAGTTTCGAGCCGATTTTAATCCGCCGGAGGATGCTCTTCCGCCGGCGGAGGTTTGGGATAGCATCTTAGCCACACTCGACAAGATCAACCGTCGGCGCGGCTTGGCAAATCACTCCTTTCATCTCACGACGCATTTCACCGTGGAGATGCTGCGGACGAAGCGCAAACTGTTCGATTGCGTGTCCGCGGGGCAGAATGTGGCCGTGCTCTACCCCACAGGGGAAATTGCGGTGTGTGAATTTTCAAAACCATTCGGGAACATACGTGATTATGGTTTTGACTTCATAAAAGCGTGGAATTCGCCCGAAGCAGAGGCCATGCGCCAAGCCACCAGTCGCTGCTGGTGCACGCACGGTTGCTACCTGTCGAAGAACATCGAGTATTCTCTTGAAGGGCTCCGCGCCATGCTCAAGAGATTGTAGTGCTCATGACCAAGCCTTGTGTGTCGGTTGTCATAGTCACCTACCAGCGGCGAAAGGATCTCGAACTAGCGCTGGAAAGCATCGCGAAGCAATGCGGTGTGGAGGTGGAGGCTGTGATTGTGGACAATGGTTCCACGGACGGAACAGCCGAGATGGTTCGGCAGTGGCGCAAGCTTCCCGTGATCCTTCACTGCGCCGGACGCAACTTGGGCGCCAGCGTAGGGCGCAACGTTGGTATTCGATTAGCGCGAGCGCCTTACATCGCTTTCATGGATTCCGATGCTGTGGCGCTGGATGACGACCTACTTTCCCGCCTTGTGGCAGCTTTGGAGCTGCATCCGGAAGCAGCGGCGTCAGCGCCGGCAATTTATGAGGACGCAGAGAAGCAAAAGCTTTGGTTTTTGGCTGGCTACCCTGACAAGGGAGGTTATCATGATGTCGAACGAAGCCGGCGTGAGTGGCGAGCCCCACATTATATTTCCACCTGCTTTAGCGTGTGGCGTCGAGAAGTGCTGGAGGATCTTGGAGGCTTCGACCCTGCTTATCCCTATATTTTCGAAGATCTAGACCTTTGCGCCCGAGCACGTGACCGGGGATGGCAATTTGTTGTTCTTCCCGATGCAGCGGTCCAGCACCGCCTGAGCACACAAGGTCGTGTGCGACCGGCTGACGGCTATGAGCACCGGTTTTACACAGAGCGAGTCATGAATCGCTTTTATGCGCTACGATTAGGAGCGCGGGGATTCCTTAAACGGTGGCGGTGGTGGCTCTCGCCGGAGGGACGCGAATGTAGGCGCATTGCCTACATCGATTTCCCGCTGTCGGCATGGCGACGGTTTGTGCTATTTTGGTGGCTTCCGGCATGGACTTTAGGGCGTTATCTTCTCTGGAGAGCCTCTCGCGGCCGCATCTCTTTCTGAAAATTGCAAATGAAAAATCGGCGGAATTCTGATGCCCTGCGAAAAGCACAGTGTCAGTCGTCCAAAAAAGCAGTGGTCTTCTTTTAAGGAACAAGAAAACTATTGAGAATCACCTTTCTCCCTTTATAGCAAGCTTCTAAATTTGAGCTCTCGGGACTTGTTGCCTAACAGGACAAATGGGGCGCATTGTCTTCTAGGGGCCAGCAACGTGAATGCTTCCCCATGACAAAGGCACTCAAAAGTTTAAGTATTTTCTTTCCGTGCTACAATGACGGTGGCACGATAGGGTCGTTGGTGGTTGCTGCTCTTGAGACAGCAGCGAAGGTCGCGGAAGATTATGAGGTCATCGTCGTAGATGATGGCAGCAGCGACATGAGCCGTGATGTTCTCAGGGACCTAGCGGACCGCTACCCGGCGCATGTTCGCTTGGTTTTTCACGAGAAGAATCGTGGCTACGGTGGAGCGCTTCGCTCGGGATTTGCCGCGGCAACGAAAGAGTGGATTTTTTACACAGACGGCGACGCCCAGTATGACCCACGGGAATTACTCCTCCTTGTTGAGAAAGCAGGGCCGGGTGTGGACATCGTCCAAGGCTATAAAATTAAGCGCCACGACCCACTCCATCGGATCGTGATTGGCCGCTTGTATCACTGGGCGATGAAAATTCTCTTCAACCTAAAAATCCGCGATGTGGATTGCGATTTTCGTCTCATCCGCAAGTCGGCGCTCGACAAGATTCAGCTTACTCAAGACAGCGGAGTAATCTGCCTAGAGCTCGTTCGCAAACTTCAGACGTCTGGCGCATGTTTTGAAGAAGTCGGGGTGAGTCACTATTTTCGCACCTACGGTAGGTCGCAGTTCTTCAATTTTCGCAGGATTTTTGCCGTTGGCGTCGGAGTGATGCGTCTCTGGTGGAAACTCGTGATTCTGGGCAGGAGGTAAACAACCGTGGGCTCGCAACTTGTCAATACGCTTGAACGCGAAGATCCCTGTCGCTTGCAAGCTCTTCGCGAGTTCTATTCCGGCAAGCGCGTGGTGATCACTGGTGGGATGGGGTTTATCGGCAGCAACCTTGCCATTGCGCTCGTTGAGCTCGGGGCGCATGTCCTGATTATAGATTCTATGATTCCCGAGTACGGTGGGAACACCTTCAACATCGAGCCGATTCGTGCGCGGGTAAAAGTGAATATTTCCGACGTGCGCGACCGCACGAGTTTGAACTATCTTTTGCAGGGGCAGGACTTGCTGTTCAACTTGGCGGGCACGCTCAGCCACGTGGATAGTATGCGAGATCCTTTTACCGATCTCGAAATCAATTGCGTGAGTCAGCTTGCCATTTTGGAGTCGTGTCGGCTTTACAATCCACACATAAAGATAGTATTTGCTGGAACGCGCGGTCAGTACGGGCGGACAAGCGGTAAACCTGTGGCGGAAGATACGCCGATGCAGCCAGTTGACGTCAATGGCATCAACAATGTCGCCGGCGAGGCGTATCATCTTCTTTACAATGATGTCTATGGGATCCGCGCCTGCTCCTTACGCATGACGAACACCTTTGGTCCCCGCCATCAGATGCGCCATCCGCGCCAAGGAGTGCTCAACTGGTTTATCCGTCAACTCATTGATGGTGAGAAAATTCGTCTGTACGGTACAGGCACACAAATCCGCGACATCAATTATGTTGCCGACGTGGTTGAGGCCCTGCTCCTCGCGATGAGCGATGAGCGCACGAATGGTGAAGCATTTAATCTCGGCGGAGAAGCCTTAAGCCTACGGCAATTTGTGGAACTTGCCATCGAAGTTAACGGTGGTGGTGAGTACGAATTAGTACCCTTCCCGCCCGAAGCTAAGATCATCGAACCGGGCGATTACGTCGCTGATTACTCGAAGTTTCACAAACTTACTGGTTGGAAACCTCGTGTAAGTGTCCGTGAGGGAATTAGACGCACTCTTGAATATTATCGCACCTATAAGCACTGGTACTGGGGGGAGCATCCTGCAGGAGTGCCGCCCACCCCATTCGAAAATCTACCATTTGGAGCCTAGTGCTATGCGAGTGCCGTTCGGTGATTTAGCCCGCCATTATCAGCGCTATCATACGGAGATTGACGGCGCGGTGCATCGCGTTCTGAGCCGTGGGTGGTATGTCCTTGGCGAGGAGGTGAGGACGTTCGAGCAGGATTGGGCTTCCTTCATCGGCAGCGTTGATGCCGTTGGTTGTGGCTCGGGCACAGAAGCAATCCATTTGGCTCTGTGGGCTCACGGCGTGGGGTCCGGCGATTTGGTCGTCACCGTGCCGAACACTTGTGTTCCAACAGTGGCTGGTATTTCGCTTACCGGAGCCAAGGTACTTTTGTGCGACGTCCATCCCGACACCGCGCTGATGGATCCAGTAGCGTTGGAAGAAATTTTGACAAAATATCAAGTTAAGGCTATTGTTCCCGTTCACCTTTATGGAACACCTGCCGATCTCTCGCGGATAGCTGGCCTTGCTGCTCAGCATGGTGCCTTGCTGATTGATGATGCAGCCCAAGCCCACGAT
>JANZZJ010000126.1 GCA_026419455.1 Candidatus Sumerlaeaceae bacterium
GTGCAGGACATCGTCTCGCTGGGGGCACTACTTTTGCGCCTCTGCGAGCTCGCGGGCGACCCCTCCCACGATGCGTTTGTTCACGCGAGCGAAGCCTTCGGCATGGCGTGCCTCCACTCGCAAGCCGGCGCAGCGGCCCGAGCACTCGAGTATCTGGCCGTGGCCACGGAGTTGGGGCCGGATCCCGAGTGGGTGCGATCCTTCGTGCGCGAAGCACTGCGACTCTACCGCCGTGAGAAAGATTATGCGGGAGGAGCTGCTCTGCTCGAGCGCGCTTGTGAGCAAATGGGGCGCCACGCCCCTGAGTTATTCGATGAGCTGGCCAAATGGTACGAACGCTACCTTCGCGACCCCGTGCGGGCGCTCGATGTCATTGAACGCGCCCAAACCCAGGCCCGTTTCGAACTCCACGTTGGCGCTCCAAACACCCCGCGCACCCTCGCCTGGCACCGAGCACTTCAGTTGCTTAACAGCCGGCGGCAGCGTATCCTCTCCCGAAGCAGTTCCTGAAAGCTGATTCAGGACTGAACCAGGTGAGCAATCCGCCAATGTTCCACTCGCGATCTGCAAGGAGATAAAATAATGACAGAAAAAGGTTGTCCCGCCAGCCTTGCGGCCAGCGGGACAGAGCCTGCAGACCTCGGATCCTCTCGGACCCTGAAACAGTCTTTGTTATGAAAAGAATCCGAGGCGCTCTTGGTTACGGTAGCATTCGTCTACTATGGTCCTGTTTGGGGACGCAATAAAAAAAGCACTTCTTGAGAAAAATTTTTGCCGCGGCGGTACGCCACGCCCCGATTGGCTTAAAGAGTTGACAACAGCTTCGCTTAAGATGCAAGCATCTCGATTAATAATAGGTAGATGTTCCCCCGACTGGGGTGAGGAGGACGGACAATGAGTTTTAATGAGCAAACCTTTTTGGAAGCCATGCCCCTTGAAACCGAAGCCCAGGGCGACCTGCACGGATGGGCGCTCGGACTCGATGTCGGAGCAAACTCCATTGGATGGATGCTCGTTCGTGATGTGCCGGTGCCACGCAGCATTAATGCCGTCGGGGGTGTGCGTGTTTTCCCGGCAGCGACGGCTACTGAGAAGAATATTGAAAAATCAAAAACGGCCGAGCGGCGAGTCGCGCGCGGTATGCGTCGCCAGCACGACCGACGTTCGCGTCGTTTGCGCCGGCTCACCTACGTCTTACGCGAAATTGGACTTTTGCCGCCCAAGCCACAGTCCATTGATTTTATCTATGCTTGGGACCCCTACGAACTCCGAGCGCGTGGCCTCGACGAAAAACTCGAACCTGCGGAGTTGGCCCGTGCCTTGATCCACCTTGCCCAGCGACGTGGTTTCCAATCCAATCGCAAAGCCGCGGGCGAGGAAAAGGAAACAAAGAAGATCAAAGAAAGTCTCGAAAAACTTCGCGAGGAAATGGACAAAGCCAAATGCCGAACCGTGGGTGAGTATCTTCACAAGTGCGTGCCCTTGCTACGTGATCGCCGACGTGGACGCTACCTCCACCGGCGCATGATTAAAGATGAATTCGAACTCCTGTGGCAGAAGCAGGGAGAGTTTTACCCCAATTTGCTTGACGAAAAAATAAAGCAACAAGTTTACGACTCGATCTTTTATCAAAGGCCATTCCTTAAACCAGAGCGACTTGCTCGCCTAGTCGGCCATTGCGAATTCGAACCGGAGCATAAACGTGCTCGTGTCGGACATAGGCTGGTTCAGCGCTATCGCATTGCACAGGAGGTAGCCAACATCCGCCTTATTGCGCCGGATGGCGCTGAGCGTTCGCTTACGCAACAAGAAATGGCAAAAGTGCGCGACTATCTTGATAGCCACGACAAAATCGAGTTCGACGCGGAAAAAAACAAGCTTTCAAAATTCCATAAACTTCTTGGCCTCGACGCAAATGTGTCGGTAAATTTTCTGCGTGCCCGTCGAACTTCGCTCAAAGGCAACGAAGTTGAAGTCAAATTCCGAAAGGCACTCGGCTCAAAATGGGAGGAATTTACGGAGGAACAGAGGAACGCCCTCAACGAACTTGTGCTCGATGAACTCGATGACGACCGCCTAGTGGAGCGGGCGCAGGCAGAATTTCATCTGTCGGCAGATCAGGCCAAAAGCCTTACGGAACTCGCCCTGCCCGACCGTCTCGGCCGTGTTAGCCTAGAAGCGATCCGCAAGCTTCTACCACACCTTGAGAGCGGCAAGTCTCTTACAGAAGCGATTCAGGCAGTGGGCTATGATAAACGCCGTGAGTTGAAGCGCGTTTACGACCTGCTGCCATTTCCGCCCGGAACACGGCTGGCGCCCAAACGGGAAAAAGAGCTTGTCGAGCAAGGGCTGCTCCTTCCCAACACCACCGAGATCACTAATCCAGTCGTCCGCAAGGCGCTGTTCGAGGTGCGCAAACTGGTTAATGCCATCATCAAAAAATACGGCAAGCCGCGCCGGATTGTAGTTGAGCTTGCTCGCGACACTTCCGGCTCAATCGAGCAGCGTAACGAGATCGCGAAGGAACAGCGTAACCGGGAGGCAGAAAACAAGAAGATTGCCGAAGAACTTAAAACGCGTGGCATTCCCGATCCGTCACGAACCGACATTATTAAGTATCGGCTGTGGAAAGAGTGTAACGAAACGTGTCCCTATAGCGGACAAGCGATTTCCTTTGAACAGCTATTTATAAGCGGGGAGGTCGAAATTGAGCACATCATTCCATTTACCCGTTCACTAGATGATAGTTTTGCGAACAAAACACTGTGTTTCCGCGAATGGAACCAAAAAAAAGGCGACCGCACCCCCTACGAGGCATTTGCCAAGTCAGACCCCGAGGCGTACGAGAAAATACTTCAGCGTGTCCGCGCCTTTTCCTCTGAATTTCGTACCCAGAAGCTTCGTCGTTTCCGGCAAGAAACGGTGGAGCTCGACCAGTGCGTGGCGCGCCAGCTCAACGACACTCGCTATATTGCCCGGCAGGTTCGGGAGTATTTGCAGCTGCTTGGCGTACCCGTCAACGTGACTCGTGGCCAAGTGACGGCGGCACTGCGGCGCCATTGGGGCCTCAATACCATTCTTTCCCCAGATGGCAGCGACGAGAAAAACCGATTGGATCATCGCCACCATGCTGTGGACGCCGCCGTGATTGCGATGACTACTGCAAAGCATTTAAAGAATCTTGCACGACGCGAAGATTTCCGGCGCGAGCGCGAGCCATTTCCGGCGCCTTGGGCTGGTTTCCGGGAAGCTGTCCAGTGCGCCGTGGAGAAGATTATCGTTTCATTTGCTCCTACTCGCCGTGTGCGGGGACCCTTGCACGAAGAGACGAATTACGGGCCAACAGGAGGAGATGGGAAATACGTTTACCGAAAACCGGTTCGCGAGCTCACCTTAAACGAAGTACGAGATAAAGTCCGCGATCCAGAGATAAAACGCATCATTGAAGAGCGTCTAGATGAGAAATATCCCGAGTGGCGCCAACAAAAAGGAACGGATAGAATACCAGCTCATGTTATCCCTGAAAACCAACCGATCGTCCTTCGTAACCGCCGGGGTGATCCTGTGCCTATTAAGAAGGTGCGCCTCGTAACTTCTCTAGGAAATGCTATAGGACTGCCCCGCAGCCAGCCCTACCGCTACGTCAAGCCCGGAGAGAATCATCATCTTGAGATTTTCGAGTACGAGGAGCGGGGAAAACATAAGATGGAGGCGGTAGCTGTCACGCTCTTTGAGGCGGCACAGCGCCTTCGAAATGGGCAGCCGGTCGTGAGTCGTCAGCACCCCACCCGCCCGGATGCACGGTTCGTGATGTCTTTGTGCAAGAATGATATGGTCAGAGTGAAAGAAAAGGAAGGACCTTGGCGCTATTTACGAGTTCAAAAATTCTCTACAGTCCCAGCCTTAGATTTGTTGCTCCAACCCCACACGGTCGTTGGTGCCAACTCTGACACGGCTCTTCGAATAAACAGTTTCAAACCAGGCTTCACGATGGAAAAAATCAATGTATCGGTCCTCGGAGAAATCACGCCCGCCAACGATTAAGCGCACCATCGAAATATCAGGTTTCGATGCTTCGGTGAGCGTGCGGACGGGGTTGGTCACGCTCAAGCGCGAGGGAAAGATCGTTGAACAAATCCCGATCATTGATCTGGGTGTCCTTATTGTGGACACACCCAATGCCACCTTTACCAATTCTGCTCTGGTGGAAATAGCCGTGGGAGGTGGCTTGGTGATCCTGTGTGGTGCGGACCATCTCCCTGCCACCTACGTTTTGCCCGTTGTCGGCAATACGATGCAAGTGGCGCGCAAGTTAGCACAGCTGCAACTTTCCCAACGTGCCCGCAATCGCGTCTGGCAACAACTCGTCCGCGCGAAAATCTTTAATCAGGCGGTGGCAACACCCTGTGAGCAAACAAGATCCTTATTGCTGGAACTCGTGAAGCGTGTCGAAACCGGCGATAGAAAAAACGTCGAAGCCCGCGCAGCACGTGCGTACTGGTCTACCTGGCTCGGTGGCCAACCTTTCGAACGCGACCGCCATGGGGATCCACCTAATAACCTTCTTAACTACGGCTACATGGTGCTGCGGGGAGTTGTTGCGCGTGCCCTTTGCGCTGCAGGCCTCGATTGTAGCTTCGGTGTGCACCACGTGGGAAGACTCGCCGGATTTCCGCTGGCAGACGACATGATGGAACCACTCAGGCCATGGGTGGATAAAGCAGCGCTAGAGCTATACCGCCAGGGCACTCTTGAGCTAACGCGCGAGGCCAAAGCTCGGTTGCTGCGAGTCCTCTACGATCCATGCTGGTTTGAAAACAAACATTCCACTGTGACCGTGGCAACGGAAAGAATGGTAGGCGCCTATACACGCTTAGTTCACGGGGAGGCCCGTGACATTGTGGTACCGAAAATGCCAACAGATGAGGAGGTCTGGACCCATGCAGAGAAAGGCACTTCGCCACAAGGCGAAGATGGAATTAGCACTGAAATGGAGTGAGTGGAAAACCGTGTGGACGATCGTATTCTTTGATTTACCCGTAATAACAAAAGAGCAGCGGCATGACTACGCTCAGTTTCGCAAAGGGCTGCTCGAGCTGGGCTTCAACAAACTCCAGTATTCCGTCTATGCCCGCCACTTAGGCACCGACGAACGTGCGAAACACTTTTCGAAAGCCATTGAGAACATGCTTCCCCCCGAAGGCCAAGTTAGAATCCTGACCGTGACGGGTAAACAGTTTGAGAACCAGATCATTTTTGAAAAAACGCGGCGCAAAAAACCAGAAAACGAGCCCATCCAGCTCGAATTATTCTAAAAAAAGTGACCCTAAACCATTATCGCTACATGGTTTCGGGCCACATCTAACCGTAACCAAGAGCGCCCCGGAGTCAATTCATAACCTGTATGGCCACCCGCCCAACCGCAATTGAACCGTAACCAAGAG
>JANZZJ010000137.1 GCA_026419455.1 Candidatus Sumerlaeaceae bacterium
GTCTGGGCGTGTAACACCCAGGCAACTCCGCCGTCACCCAATGGACCTCTTTACAAGATCCCCGTCTTGTTGTGGCTACAAACGCCCGCAGGCTATTTTGCAGATGTCTCAGACTCGGAGTTGCCAATACTGAAGATTCAGTTAGCGGAGGGCGGCAAGAGTGTGGTTGCAGGGCATGCGCGGGGAGTGAAGTTGGCAGACATCGATGGGGATGGCGACCTGGATATGGTGATTTGCCAAACTGGACTGGGGAACACGATGCCAACGTTGGGCTGGTTTAACAATGTCTTACTTAACAACCGTATTGGGAACAACCTTAGCCACAACCGCTTCTCTCGACCATTGCCTCCGGCGAATCCCTTTGTGTTTTCTGTGTGGCCTCCGAGGGCAATGCAGGGGCAGACGCTTGATGTTGCCATTCGCGGGAAAAACTTCGCAGGGTCGCCACAAATAGACTTCGGTCCTGGCATAACCGTAGTTACGCCGGCTCAGGCCTCTATGGATGGGCAATATCTCTTTGCGCAGATCCGCGTGCAACCCGATGCTCCCCTGGGCGGGCGCCAGGTCAAGGTCCTGAGTCCAACCGGTTTGCGTGGCGAAAGTCCGCCTTCCGCATTCCGGGTTGTGCCCCCGGGTAGCATCTTGCCCACGGAGAGCGACGATTGGCAGCATTACGAGTAAGCGTGGGTGCCGTCGGCCGTTCAAAATGACTCACTGGTGCCGGCGAAACTTGGGAAAATGTAGTCGTCAAAGGGCGGGCAGCCCCGAGAGATGAGTAATGCTTTCCCGAAAACTCGGCGAGGCAGAATGCCTCGCCGCAGTTTTTTGGGGCCGCCCCCACCGCAGCTCTCAATCACGTCCTAGTATGCTGGTCGATCTCATGTATATCCCCCGGACAAAAAGCTCGCATGGGAAGCCAGTAGCACGCAACGCCAGAGTCCTCACGTACCCCCTACCTTTTTTCAACGAGTTGCGCCATCCTTCGCAGCGAAACGGTCACGAGCGTGTTCGTCACGTCTCTCTGCCGAGTAAATCGGCACGGTAGTCAATGAAGTGGGTTACAACTTCATGCAACATGCCTGGTGACACAGATTAACCTTCAAGGATTGCTCGTGATATCCATTGCGGTCGGTACTGCCCACGCGCAGGGGAGCCAGAAGATAGGCTGGCCCGATAATGGGGGAGAAACCCTTCGCACTCGCCTCGGACCCAGCGATAGAAGTCCTAGTGATAAAGCTGAACAGTGCTGAGTGGCAGATTCCCATCACATCTCCCACCAGAGTCCTTCGCTAGGTATCCGAGGTTGCAAAAGAATAGAAACTCGTTCCGAAGATGCCTCC
Organism: Candidatus Sumerlaeaceae bacterium; assembly: GCA_026419455.1. Taxonomy (GTDB): domain Bacteria; phylum Sumerlaeota; class Sumerlaeia; order Sumerlaeales; family Sumerlaeaceae; genus DRVG01. The sequence goes on from JANZZJ010000137.1 coordinate 1,341, forward strand.
GTTCGTTGGATGTGTGACCAGTGCCACCCCCACGAGTGACGACGTCACGCCTGGCCGCGCAGACGTTATTCAGCACGTTTCCAGAATTTTCTGTTGGCAATCCTGTCCAGGGATGAGCCTGCCGCTCCTGCTTCTCCTCTTGGCGATGGCATACGACGCTCCAGAAACGACGATTCGCCTTAGCCGCCTTTCCGCCTTCTACTCGTTCTCACGCTCTCGAAGCCATACCGACTGCTCACGTCAGGTTATGCTCCACAGCATATCGGATTAATTCGGCGGTGCTTTCCTTGCCGAGTTTCTCGAGGATACGCGCTCTGTAAGTGCTCACCGTTTTCACGCTCACGCCGAGCTCTGCAGCAATCTGCGAGATACCTTTTCCTTGACCTAATAATCTCAGAACCTCAAACTCCCGATCCGAGAGCAGCTCGTGCGGAGTCTCGGGGGTTTCGTGTCGGGTGGTGAGTTTGGTGAGTTTTCGGGCAATTGTTTCGGTTACAAAGATGTCCCCCTCAAGCACGGCCTCAATGGCTTGCAATAAATCCTCGGGTGCACTCTCCTTCGTGATGTATCCAACAGCGCCGGCTCGGAGCGCACGAACCGCATATTGCTCCTCAGAGTGAATGCTCAGTACGAGCACCTTAATTTGGGGGAACCAATCTCTTATATCTTTTAGAACTTCGATTCCTGTCCGGTCAGGGAGAGTAACGTCCAGCAGAACTAGATCGGGTCTTGTTTCACGGACTCTTTGCAGGGCTTCCAACCCCGATGCCGCCTCCCCCACCACTTCAAAGAGCGGATTTTCTGCTAAGATGTCCCGCACCCCTCTACGTATTACCGGATGATCATCAACGATGACGATCTTGAGGCGGTCCATTTGACGTTCCTTCAGTCAAAACGTGGTCGTGACGACGGTGCAAGTTCTTCACTTCATTAATCTAACTTCAAGTTCGCCGCGTCAAGTGGGATCTCAGCGCGAATCACCGTTCCATGCCCGAACACCTCATTAGGATTGACTGAAAAATTGCCATGGAGAAGGAGCACTCTCTCCCGCATACTCACAAGCCCCAGCCCCCTTGACGAGTTTTGTTCAACGTGCCCAATTCCCACTCCATCGTCGCTCACTTCCAGCTGGACTCGGCTGTGCGTTGATTCCAGACGCACCTGCACATGGGTAGCCTTAGCGTGTTTCGCAACGTTGGTCAGCGACTCTTGCAGGACACGAAACAATGCTGTTTCAATCTCGGTGGAAAGTTTTGGCAGCGATAAGGGCGGTTCGTAGCTCACAGGAATCCCGAATCGATTCTGAAACTCCTCACACTGCCAGCGCACAGCTTCCACCAGTCCCAAGTCATCAAGAATTCCCGGGCGAAGGTTAGTAGCAAGGTTGCGCATTGACGACACGGCTTCATTTGTCAGCTCCGTCAAAGTCTGAAGCCGTTTTTCGAGCACTTCATTACCCGCCACAAATTTTCCCACCTGTGCTATTCCCATCTTAATTCCTGCCAAGAGTTGAGCCAACTCGTCGTGTAGTTCGCGGGCTAAATGTGCCCGCTCTTGCTCACGTGCGGCTTGAAGTTGGGCGGCTAGGTGCCTTAACTCTTCCCGCGATCGTGCCAACGCTTCGAGGTTGTGGCGCCGCTCATTACTTGACGCTCCCACGATGAGGCCTGTCGCGCTGACAACCAGAAGGTAGGTCTGCAGAAGCGCAATGGTTACACTTTGTGGGTCAGTTTCTCTCATAAACGGCCCAGCGCGCTGCGAGCTTCCATACACCGCTAGCCCTGCAATGATTAGAGAGGCGCTTGCGGCGCCTCGCGATCCAAATCGCAGCGCGGCCCACAAGATCAGCGGAAAGGGCGCGTAGCTTACGGGATAATTGAGTAGCCCAATTGGTGAACTTCTTGTAAAAACAAAAATCCCCAATAAAGCCAAAGCGCACAACAGGGCAAAAAGCTCCAGGAATTGGCCAACCGACCAACGTCGGCGGGGCAATTGACTCCAAACAAGAACCGCAGGCGCAATGATCAAATTACTTACAGCGTGTCCCAACCACCGTCGCCAAAACAAGTCACTCCATGCGATTCGCGCAATTGGCTCCAACGCAATAAACCGAGCCGTGACGAAGCTCGCTGAGATAATGGGAGCAATTAGAACACTGTACAAAAGGAACCTATAGCAGTCGTTTAGCTGGTCAAAACGGGGATTTATAGGCATGACCCGCCTCAGCATAAAAGCTGCAGCGAGCGCCGAAAGTGTGTTACCAGCCACCACATACGGAGCCAAAGCGTATGCCGCAGGGTCATCAGTGAACAAACAGCGCGGAAACCGACCATCTTGCCAACAAGTTAAAACGTAAGCAAATGTCAGCGGCGTACGCACCAGAATGAGGTTAAGCCATGCGCTGATCGCAACTGCTGGCCAATATCGCAGGCCACAGAGAAAAAGAGCAGCCAGCGCAATTCCAGACTGGGGGAAAAACACGCGGAGTTCTTCGGACAGCGAATCAATGCGCCTGCCGAAACGTGCCGTCCACACGTACGCGATTACGATGACCAAGCTCCGCAGAAGCGCAAGAATTGCGTTTGCTGCCACCGACTTCACGTGATGCTCGGAAGCTCTCGCCATTGCTACTACCAGATTCTATATTATGGCGCGTGCCGCGACAAGCATTGTTTTCGTCGCCGAAGCCACCAGCAACCCAGAAGCGCAACATAGCCGCAAACCCCTAATGATGAGAGAATTGTCCCGGGCAGTGCGCCAGGGTCAACGTAGCGCAAACGCACCTCGTGCTTGCCTCCGGCCGGAAGCCACACGGCCATACCGCATCCGTTAGCGCGATAGATTCGGGCTGGCTTGCCATTCACCCAGGCGCACCAACCGGGCAAGTGCTGGTTCATCACAACAAACCATGCAGGACCGTCAGTCAGGACAGATGCCTCAAACAATTCCCACTCATCCTTGGCCAATACCACCGACGTATGAGAAGCGGAGCCAGAAGTAATCTCCTCGCTAGCTTCTTCTTGTTCGAGCACGACAGTCGAGGTCGGCAAAAAATCCGCACTGTTAACGAAATGAACGACCTCGTTCGATGGCAACAGTTTCACATTATTGACGACAAGTCCCCGGCGAAGAGCTTCTTGGTTTTCATGGATGCTGCACTCGAGAGTATTCATCACGAGCGACCAACCATGCTGAGAAAGATCTGCATTCTTTGGGGCGATAAGATATTTCACTCCAAGGGCATTGATTAGGGGCGTAATGCGATACACATTGAGCCATGCCTCCGGGAAACCTGGAGGACGCCCTTGCGAAACACCTACGCATGAAGCATAACGAAACGACACGGTCGGTTCGTAGCCCCACACATGTCGGATACCCCACCGCATTCCCTGATCCAGATCAGCGGGTGTGCGTATGCTTGTGACGCGATAGCCCTCGCAATGCGTCTTAAGGAATGAAACAACACGGCTTGACCACTCATCCCTTTCTGGATGAAAAGCCACCATATAGGGACGAGCAAACTGGGTGAGCTCAAAGAAAAGCAGAGCAACAATGAACCAACTGACAACCGCAGCATAGCGCTGCCACAGGAGGCGGCTGAGGGCGGCTAAAGCGATCGCAGCCAAAACACCTGCGCCAATCAAGTTCACACGGAAATTCTCGAACATGGGAACCACTGCTTCCCGGCTGAGCTGAGCAACGTGTTCCCTTGAAGTCCGCTCAATAAGCATGTTCATGAAAATTGGGCTTCGAATGCCATCACCAAAAATAATCAAAAAACTTGCGAGCATAACACCCAGAAAAACCCATCCGCGACTTATGAGGGAAAGAAACTCACCGCGGTTCGTCCTAGCCAACATTTGAAGGCGGTGAAGGCTCTCGCCCGCTAGCAGGGCGGCGCCCACACTCACGATAAAAAGTGCCCTACCCGGATTTCTAAAAAGTCCCAGTCCTGGCACCACTTTGCGCAAGACGGAGTAAAGCCCGCTATACTGGCCCAAGGCCAAAAGAACACCCACAACGACGAGCAAACCTGCAGCCCATTGAAAGCGCGATAACAACCCTGGCTTGAGGAAAAAGAGAAGGCCGAGCATCGTGGTAGTCATTCCAACAAACCCCACGACTTCCCACATAGACTCATTTCCCACGTAAACGTCGCGTCCAGGCCAACCTCCCCATGTCCACGGCGCAAAAAGAGTTAAAATATTTGTCCACGGCATACTTTGCGCCGTATAATAAACTTCGGCGATCCTCCCAACCCCGCGCACCGTTTCGCGCATGTAGAGAAGGGTTGGGATGGCCTGTAACCCAACAACACAACCGCCTAGCCCAACTGCAAAACCCAGTATCCCGGCTTCGCGGAGATACCGACTGAGCGTTGCCCCCCTAAGCGACTCTAGAAGCCAAAAGAGCTCGAACCAGCAGACAATCAAAAGCGTGAAATAAACGATCTGCGGATGACCAATGGAAAATTGCACTGCCAGAATGATCGAAAAAACCAGAACAAAGCCCAAATGGGAAATTTCTGCCCGACGCCACCGGAGCCACGTCCACAGTAGCCACGGTGTCGCGGTCATTTCGAGGATGAACGGCAAATGCCCTTGCCAAAAGTGCAACACGACCCAACCGGAAAGGCCTCCACACACAGAGCACAGAACCGCAGGGGCAACCGGCCAGCGTAACGACCTGCCGAGAACATGAAATCCAACAAACGTGAGCCACCAGTGGAAAAGTAGCTGAAAGTTCAGAACTGTAGGGATAGACAACAAGAGAAGTAACAGGTTCAATGGGTAGAGTGCCGCCGATTGCAGGGCACCAAGAAATGGTGTTCCGCTCATGATAAACGGATTCAAATACGCTAACTGAGCGGTTCGAAATAGGTCGGCCAGAAAGTAACGCTGCCATAGCCAATAGTAGGCGACATCCCCTTCGGCAGCGGAGAGCACAGCCCCCATATCGAACGTCCCTGCTAGAAGAAAAACAAGAATAAGGGGGTAACCGGCAAAGTTCCAGATCAGATCCGCCACCGCCGGCCTCGTGGGGCCGAACCCACCCCTTTCCGCGAGGTGCTTTCGGTTCCCATATTCTCTGCGCACAACGTCGTCTCTCATACAGTTAGGCAGCCTTTCCCCTTTGAGCTAAAGCGTGGCGTGCAAACCCGACAAAAACCAAGAACAGAGCTGCCAGCACACTCACGAACGAGACACTCACCATCGCCCCCCAATAAGGAACCTCGTATGTGAGCCTGAGCTCCGAGATCCCAGGTGGCACAAGAACGCTTTTGAAGGCGTAGTTGGCCTTATTGATGGGAATTTCTTTGTCGCCAGCGTAAGCGTGCCACCACGGATCGTGCGTGTCAGAAATGATCAGCGTCGCCGGCGAGGTTGTCACCTGTGAGAGAGCGATTCGCATTTCACGCCCCGTTTCGTGGAAAATAGTCGCCGTTGCTTTGAAGTCTTGAGCAACAGTCTTGCCGCGTTCGTCCGCTTCCTGAGTGTTGATGTAGCCCACTTCTTCTGGATTCCAGTCCAGCGATGCCACGCTGAACAGAATGAGGGCCGGCTGGGTGGTCATCGCAAGCTTTCTCGGGAAATATGCACGCCGGAGAGGCGCAGAGGTCACCTCGTAGGCCCAGACACTGGAGGTTTGTTGCGTCACCGTGCACTCCTCACTGCGATAGCTACTATTGGGGCGTGTGATAACTGCGCGCACCCCCATTGCTCTAGTCAGCGGCGTGATACGAGAAAGCATAAGGC
>JANZZJ010000173.1 GCA_026419455.1 Candidatus Sumerlaeaceae bacterium
TCGTCGGCAGCGTCAGATGTGTATAAGAGACAGGTTCAGGCCGCCCTGGCGGATAAGGCCACTCTGACACTCTGGTATGAGCTGGCTGGTTCTGGCGTAGGGTATTTATCACACGTAGAGCCACCGGGGCGGCCACAGCTCCGCCGACGAGCGCAGAGCTTGGCTTCCCGTCAAAATTCCCGAACCACACGCCGACTGTCCAGTTAGGATCGTAGGCTATGGTCCATGCGTCGCGATAACCGTTGCTTGTGCCTGTTTTCCAGGCTACGCCGCGGAACCCGCGCAGTTCCGGCGAACATTCAGATGGATCCCGCAGTCTATCGTCGCTCAATATCAAATTAACATAGTAGCATGCATCCTCATTCAATAAGCGAACACTGGCGCTTGTTTTCCACTCCGTGGCGTTGACCTGCCGTTCGCGTGCCATGCGAAGATTCCATCGGCGGGCACTTTCGATGAGGCGCGACTCATCAGCCGAAGGCGGATAGGCAAGGCGGTATGGTTGCCAAAGCCCCCCACGTGCCAGCATCGCATAAGCGTTGGCAAGTTCCAGAAGCCGCACACTGCACGTTCCTACGGCGAGAGTGAGACCAACTTCGCCCTGCCGCGGCATTGTGCGGCGCACTCCCGCAGCGTCGAGGAGCTCGAGCAAGCCGCTGGTTCCCACCCGTTCGAGCACCTGCATTGCTGGGACATTCAGCGACCACGCCAGTGCCCGATCAAGGGGCACCAGCCCGCGCCATTGGCGGTCAAAGTTTTTCGGATCGTAATTGCTAAAAAGTCCCGGCACGTCAGCGAGCACGGTGGTGGGGCAAACCGCACCTCGTTGCAAGGCTAATGCGTAAATGAACGGCTTGAGTGTTGACCCAGGTGAGCGTGGGGCCATGGCCCCATTAACCTGTCCTGCGATGGCAGGATTCCAGTAATCAGCACTACCGACTAACGCCAACACATCGCCGGTAAAATTATCCAGCACAACGGCTGCCGCGTTGGTGATGCCTTGCGAGGAAAAACGTCTCAGTTGCTCGTCCACCATTTGCTCGAGCGTTCTCTGCAGGTCAAGGTCCAGCGTCGTGTGAATCCGTGGTTCGCGGGGGAATCGTTCTCGGAGTAGGTCGCAGAAATGTGGGGCGAGAACAGGAGGGGCGGCGGTTTTGATCTCTGGCAGCTGTCGTGTAGCTCGCTGGAAATCGTCCGCGGTGAGGTAGCCAAACTCGTGCATGCGCTCCAACACAAGGAGGGCTCGGCGGCGCGCTGCATGGGGAAATCGGTCGGGACGTAGCCTGGAAGGAGCCTGAGGAATTCCTGCCAGCAGGGCTGCTTCGGCCGCTGTCAAGTCGCGACTCGACTTGCCGAAATAGCGCCATGCCGCAGCCTCGATCCCCCGAACGTTGCCGCCATAGGGCGCATTGGTGAGGTATAGTTCGAGGATTTCTTCCTTTGTTCGCCAGCGCTCGAGTTGAAGAGCGCGGAGCATCTGACGCAGTTTACGCCACAGTGTTCTTTCGCGACTATCGGCCAGTCCCACTACCTGCATGGTGATGGTTGAAGCACCTGAAATCACCCGCCCCGAACGCATGTTTTGCCATGCGGCCCGAACCAGTGCTCGCCAGTCGATGCCGCCGTGCTGGAAAAAACGACGATCTTCGGCAGCAAGAGTGGCACGGATTACCCACGGTGAAATCTCTTTAAGTGGGACCGCAATCCTCCACTGGTCATCGCGAGCCAAATAGGCGCGGAGTAGCCTCGCCTTGCGATCGTAAATAGTGGTGGAGACGTCGCCCGTAAAGACCTTGTCGGGGTCGAACGGTACCCAGCGAAGGAAGAGCGGGCATGCCAGCCACACTACCGTAAGGGCAACGAGGCTTCCTCCCACCGCTTTTATCACCCACCGGCGCCTAGGTGACCAGTTATCCCAAAGTGTTGACAACCTGTGCGAGCGCATGTTAACATTGTTTCAGAACGGTTGATTTCTCTAAGCAATAACCGACTCGAGAAAAAGTTCGTGGAGTACGGTCGGAGGGTAAGAACAGTTCACGCTAGTCATCTTCTGCACCATTTTTTTCGATTGTAAAACATTAGTTCATTTGATCCTAGAATCTCTGACGTTTGTGTCACATACCGCCTCTGGCGGTGCGGGCAAGCTATGGAATTTCATGACGACGAGACATACAATCCCCACAGGGCTGATGCCAAGAAAAAGGCAGAGAATAGGGGTGAGGTAGACACCGAGGCCTCGACGATGGAGCGGTCCACTGACTACGTTCCCATGCCCGCCACTTGGCCAGGGGAAATCAGCGGTTACGTACTCACCCAAAAAATCGCCGAAGGTGGATTCAGCGAGATTTGGGAAGCTCTCCAGGTGGAGTTGGGGCGTATTGTTGCCATAAAACGTCTCAAAGTGCGTCCAGATAAATCCGGCAAACCGTTGCCGATCTCGCCCCGCCACATTGTGATGTTCGAGCAGGAGGCCTTTGTTGCTGCTCATTTGGAGCATCCTAGTATTCTTCCCGTCTATGCCCTTCACCGCGACGCTGAGGGACTCCCTATGTTGGTCATGAAGCGTGTACGTGGTGAGCCCTGGAGCGATGTCATTGCACGGGACTTTGATGCTTTGCCGCCAGCCGCCTTCCTGCGTAAGCACATCCCCATCCTTGCTGCCGTTGCCCGAGCGGTGGCCTATGCTCACGCCGAAGGCATTGTACACCGCGATCTTAAACCCAGCCAGGTCATGATCGGCCCGTTTGGGGAGGTCCTTCTCATGGATTGGGGGCTGGCCATGGCCTATCCTTGCCGAGTTGATGATCCGGATGCTCCTGAATGGCTGCGAGATCCCAACGCTTTAGTGAACCGCCCTCTTAATCCTGCCGGCACTCCCAGCTATATGGCTCCTGAGCAAACGGAATCTCTCACCCATCGACTCGGACCATGGACGGACGTCTATCTACTAGGGGGAATTCTCTACCGCCTGTTGACCGGTTTTCCACCCCATTGTGGGCGTGATGGGAGCGAAACATTTAAGCTGGCGCAGGCCGGCGTGGTGGAAGACATCCGAGTTGTGGCTCCGGATCGCAACGTTCCTGCTGAGTTGGCGGAGCTTGCGCTAAAGGCTCTTGAGCCCGAAATTGAGCGGCGTCTGCCAAGTGCGGAGGAGTTCCTGCGCGCCTTGGAAGAGCACCTCGTTGGCGCCAACAAACAACGCGAGTCAGTCCTGTTGGCTGTGCGAGCGCGCGACCGACTCAAAGCGCCGAGCTTGGGATACGAGACATTGGCGGAAGTTCTCACCACACTTGAGCGGGCTCTTGTGCTTTGGCCTGACAACCAGGAGGCGCGCAAGTGGCACATGCAGGCGCTGGAGAAGTATGCCCGCCTGGCCATCGAAAACCGCGATCTGAAACTGGCCCGTTTGCAAGCGGAGCGATTGCCATTCTCCGACATCCGCACATCGCTGCTGACCCATATCGCCGAGCTGGAGGAAAAACAACTCCAGAGAGAACGCGAGTTGGCTCAAGCCAATGAGCGCGTCCGTCAGGAACGCAACCGCGCTGAGCAACTCGTAGGACATCTCGTCGGGGATCTTTACCGTCAATTGCGTCGCGTTGGGCGGATCGATGTCTTGAGTCATTTGTGCGAGCTTGCGTTGGGGTACCTCGAGAAGCTCGACATGGAAAATGAAGAACCTGCTGTTGTCGCAAGTCGTGTTCGCGCCTACCTCAACATCGCAGATGTTCATATGGCGCGCGGCATGCTTCAGCAGGCCGCACAGGCTCTCAATCGCGTTCTTGGGATTGTCCAAAAACAGCTCGACGCTGCTTCCGACAGCGACCTGTGGTCATGCTTCCACGCTCAGATTTGGCGCCGCCTGGGCGAAATAGCTTACCACCGGGGAGATTATCAGCGTGCTAAAGAGGCTTTCGAGTGTGGCTGCGAAGCAATCAAGGGAGTACTCCTGCCCGAGGAGATGTTCGTCGAGCACGAGGTAGAACTGGTGCGGCTCATTTACGGGTTGGGGCTGGTGAATTGGCGCATAAAAAACCTCGACACGGCCCTTTCCTTTCACATGGAGGCCGACGCTCTCGCCACTCGTCTCTCCCGCAAAGCCCCGCACGAGGTCGAGTATCTCGCTTTGAGGGGGACCGTTCTTGCCACCTTGGGCAACGTCTATCGTGATTTGGGCGACTATGACTTTGCAATTTCGGTAACACGTGAAGCCCTGCAGATACGCGAGCGGATCATTCGTCTCGATCCGGGCGACCTGTCTCAGCGCGGCCATCTCTTGTGGGTGAGAAACAATCTCGGGCTTCTCTATTTGGTGAGAGGCCAGCAAGAGGAAGCTAAAGCACTATTTCTTAGCAATTGTGCTGATGCGCGCGAGCTCATTAAGAGTGACCCCACAAATATTCAGCACGTGCGCGACCTTGGATTTGCTGCGAGCCTGGCAGGGGAAATTGCCTACCTCCAGGGTGACTTGAAGCTGGCGCGCGAATTGGTCACCGAAGCGAACATTGTCTCTGCGGAAATTGCCCGCCGCGAGGAGCAATCGCTTTACGCACAATGTGGACTGGCCCGAACACAAGCCCAGCTAGGGGAAGTGTACCTGGCTCAGGGTCATACTCGCGAGGCGCTTATGTGTCTTCGCACCGCCGCAAAACATGCCGGAGAAATACTCGAAGTTGCCCCTCTCAATCCCACCGGGATAAAAACGTGGGTTCGGGCTGCCCTCCTACGCCTCTTAGCCAAGGATGAAGTCGAGGACAAGGCCGTGCTTCTCGAGCATGTGAAAACGAGATTGTCCCAACTTACGTCACCCTCGGATGAACTTGACCGGCTGGACAACGAAGCTGCTCTAGCACTGGTTGAGGGCGAATCACAGCGCGCTACGGCGCTACTGCAACAACTCAGAGCCCGCCATTGGTTAGCTCCCGTCTTGCAGCAATACGCGTTGGACAACAACATATCGTTGGAATAACGAACTTTGTCCGCGGAAAAGCTCGATTCTTTGAATGCTCCTACCGCCCCGTGCTTATAGAAACCTGTACGGGCCATGGAAACCATCCGGCGTGCATTGAGCAAATTATGCCGCATGACCGAGACGCATCCTTTTAGGGCTGTTCTCGCCTTGTGGCTTGTCCTCGCTATTGTAATCACGGTTGGCGATGCGGTGACGGGAAAGGTCCGCCGCGATTTCGCCTCGTACTCACTAGCTGCAGCGAAAACCATGTTTCAGGGCGGTAATCCTTATTCGCGCGACGAAGCTCAAACTAGCTACAAATACTTTCCGCTGAATGCCACACTTCTATGGCCCTTTACGAAAATGCCGCTTCCGCTAGCCCAAGGCATCTGGACGGCGACGAACGCGACTTTGCTTGGGATCTGCCTCTGGGTGCACCGGCGCGTTTGGGCGCGCGAATTACGTGTGCCGTGGTGGGTGTGGGCTATTGCTTTAGCGGTGGGATTACGTTTTTTTGTTAAAAACTTAAGACTGGGCCAATGGAACACGAGCGTCTACTGCCTATCGTTTCTTGGTCTTTCAGCGATTGTTTTCGGCAAGGAGCGTCTGGGGGCTTTCCTGTCGTCGTTAGCGGCCGGACTCAAGTACCTGCCTGGTTTTTTTGCTCTGTATTTGGTGCTTCGTGGACGTTGGCGCGCTGCTGCCCTCATGGTTGCTGGTTTTTGTTTTTGGGTACTTGTGTTCCCAACACTGGTGCATGGTCCTGGACGCCATTGGGAACTGCTTCAGAACTACTGGGGGCGTGCCAGCAAACAATATCAGGGGATGGTGAGTGGGGACTACACGTCGAGTTTGTCGCTTCGATCAACGGTAATGCGCATGACCTCCGAAGTGAAACCGCGATTTCCTGATCCCGATACGTATGATTTTACGATTGTCGTGTTGCCCAGAGAGACGGCTCGGCAGCTGAGCGAGTTTGTGGCTTATGTCACGTTAGCTTCCGCCATGTTCACGACGCTTTTGGTCTCCCGCCGCCTCGCCGCAGCGCAGAATTTCGAGCCGCCGAGTGACAACCCTCGAAGTTCAGGAATCTTTCAAAACCTTACCGAACTTTTGCTGGTTGGTCTTTGGTACACGACCCTCCTTATGATAAGCCCGGAATCACGCATGCCACATTTTCTCTCCCTCTTCACTCCTGCTTTTGCATTATCGGTCGCCCTGGCGAATTCAGCCATTGTTGGGAAAGCGAAGTATGTCGTAAGTGTTTTGCTAGGGGTAGCCACTCTATCCCTTCTGCTTGGTTCAGAAATTTGGGAACACCTCCGCTATCACCTCGTGCTCAAAGGGCTTGGGTGCTACGCGTGGGCGCAGCTCGCATTGTGGGCTGCATGCATTCTAGCCGTCCTCCAGTTGACGAAATCCGGTCAAGAGCGCTCGTCATAAGAAAATCTTCTATCTTGGTTCAGCACGGAATTTTTCCGATCTATTCGTCTAATTTTCCACGCAATTTTCTCTCGTGCATGGAGGCGATGGTTGCCCGTGTCTTGGCCTAGTGGGCAAGGTTGATATCTCCGCCAAGAAAGGAGGCCCGTGATGCTCGGACTGCTCCTCAAGCCCGAAATTGAGCAACTTATCCAGGAAGGGAAACTGACCGAGCTGCGTGACGCTCTGTCAGAGTTGCCCCCCGCCGACGTTGCCGACGCTCTTGTTGATCTTCCTCCGGAATCAAGCGCGGTGGTCTTCCGTATTCTCCCGCGGGCTCTTGCTGCCGAAACGTTCGATTTTCTGCCCGTTGATGTGCAAGAAGCCATCTTGAAAGCAATGGCGGACAAAGATGTCCGCGAGCTGCTCGAAGCCATGGCCCCCGATGATCGCACCCGGTTGCTCGAGGAGCTTCCGGCTTCGGTCACTAAGCGTCTCATGGATCTGCTGCCGCCCGAGGAGTTGTCCCTAGTCAAAACACTCCTCGGCTATCCGGAGGATAGCGTTGGTCGGCGCATGACGCCAGAGTACATTGCTGTCCATATCGACTGGCTGGTCGGTCAAGCTCTTCAGTACATACGCCGGTATGGGAAGAACAAGGAAACACTCAACGTCGTCTATGTGACGGACGAGCGTGGGCGTTTGTGCGGCGACGTGCGCATCTCCGATTTGCTTCTCGCCAGCGACGATCAGCCCATCATGGAGATCATGGACGACAGCGTGCCACGCTTACTTGCCACTGATGACCAAGAGAGAGCCGTCGAAATGTTCGGGCGCTACCGTCGCGATGCTCTTCCTGTGGTGAGTTCCGATGGTGTGCTGTTGGGCATCCTCACGGTGGACGATGTCTTGGACGTCGCCCAAGAAGAGGCGACGGAGGACATCCAAAAGTTCGGTGGCACACTTGCCTTAGCTGAGCCGTATTTGCGCGTGAACACTCTGACGATGGTGCTGAAGCGCGCGCCTTGGCTTGTTATCTTGTTTATAAGTGAAATGCTCACGTCAACGGCTCTTTCGTTCTACGAGCACCAAATCGCTAGTGTTGCGGCTTTAGCTTTTTTTATCCCCCTGATTATCTCCAGCGGTGGGAACTCAGGCAGTCAGGCAGCTACCCTGATCAATCGTGCCCTTGCTCTCGGAGAGGTGACTGTCAAGGACGCATGGCGTGTTTTTGTTCACGAAATCCGGGCTGGCGCGTTGCTCGGGCTACCGCTGGCTGCTATTGTTTTCGTGCGCATCATGGTGTGGCACTGGATAACGCCGGAAAAGCTCGGCCCTATCTGGCTGTCGCTGGCCATTACTGTTTCGCTTGCGGTTATCTGTGTAGTCTTATGGGGAAATCTCATGGGTTCGTTACTGCCATTGCTGTTTAAGACGATCGGTGTGGACCCGGCAGTGACTTCGGCACCATTTGTGGCAACGTTAGTGGATGTGACGGGCATTATCATCTATTTTACGATTGCGTCTTTCGTCGTTTTTGGTAATTTACACTAGCGGGCATAATATTGCTCGTCGTGTCAGCGCGCAGATGTTTCGATGGGGGTGAGGCACCATGGGGCACGGCATTGACGAGGCAGAGCTTGCGAAGGCGGCGCGGTGCATTCGGGAAGCGGATGCGCTGCTGATCGGCGCGGGCGCAGGCATGGGAGTTGACAGCGGTCTCCCCGATTTTCGTGGTCCCACGGGATTCTGGCGGGCTTATCCGCCGCTCGCGCGCCTTGGGCTGGCCTTCGAGGATATTGCCAATCCCGCGTGGTTTCGAAATGATCCCCATTTGGCCTGGGGCTTCTATGGTCATCGCCTGACTCTCTACCGTGAGCGTCAGCCGCATTCGGGCTATCACATTCTGCTAAAGTGGGCGCTGACTAAGCCGGCTGGGTATTTCGTTTTTACTTCCAATGTTGACCGTCACTTTGCGCGGGCCGGTTTCGCCGAAGAACGGCTCGTGGAGTGCCACGGCAGCATCGAGCACTGGCAATGCACCAAACCATGCAGCAGGCGCATTTGGTCCGCTGAAGGTGAGACCGTTTGTGTGGACGACGCCACGTTAAGGGCCCAGGAACCTTTGCCGCGGTGTCCGTGGTGCCAAGCCATTGCGCGTCCCAACATTCTCATGTTTTGCGATTGGAATTGGATTGAGGACCGTACGGCCGCGCAACAGCGGACATTTGACGCATGGCTTGGGTGCATCGTGAGCGAGGAGGCACGTTTGACAATTCTCGAAATCGGGGCCGGCAGCGCCGTGCCGACAGTGCGCTGGACTATGGAGGCCATAAGCCGGACCCATAGGGCTACGCTGGTTCGGATCAATCCACGCGAGGTTGAAGGACCGGTCGGCTGCATTTCCCTTGCAGGCGGAGCGCTGGAAATTTTGCAAAATCTCGACGCTCGGCTGAATCCATGATAGGCCGCGGCGACAAGTGGATGCCGTATAGATAACTTCTGAGGCTTGGGGAGACAGCCGCGAAAATGCGGCAGTCCGAAGGGAAAGGATGGGGCGTGTTTTCTTCTTCTTGACCACTGACGACAATTTCCGTTGATTGCCAGAGACAAGGATAGTGAACTAGACCGTTCTAAGATCTCGAATAGGAGCAGCAACCATGGCGGATGTCCGGCTGATCAATGTGTCGAAAATTTTCCCCGGCGGTGTGAGGGCCGTGGATAACGTCAATCTTCATATCAAGGACAAAGAATTCCTTGTCCTCGTGGGCCCGTCCGGATGCGGGAAATCCACAACGCTGCGCATGATTGCCGGATTGGAAGAGATTTCCCAAGGCGAAATTTACATTGGCGATCGCCTCGTCAACGACGTGCCGCCAAAAGATCGCGACATTGCCATGGTTTTTCAGAATTATGCCTTATATCCCCACATGACCGTCGAAGAGAATCTCGAATTTGGTCTCAAGCTTCGCAAAGTGCCCAAGGACGAGCGCAAGCGGCGGGTTCGTGAAGCTGCGGAAATTCTCGACATTGTTCACCTGCTCGATCGGAAACCCAAAGCGCTCTCCGGTGGTCAACGTCAGCGCGTGGCCGTCGGGCGTGCCATCGTCCGCCAACCAAAGGTCTTTCTCTTCGATGAGCCGTTGTCGAATCTCGATGCGAAGCTGCGTGTGCAGATGCGCACGGAGATTTCCAAGCTCCATATGCGGTTGCAAGCCACTATGATCTACGTTACTCACGACCAGGTCGAGGCCATGACCATGGGCGACCGCATTGTTGTTATGAAGGATGGTGTGGTGCAGCAGGTGGACGATCCCATTTCTCTGTACGATCACCCGTGCAATCGCTTTGTGGCAGGTTTCATTGGGAGCCCGCCCATGAATTTCATGGAAGGCGTTGTCGAAGAAGACAATGGCCTCTACTTTAATGAAGGAAACATTCGGGTACGTATTCCCGAGAAGTACTATCCTGCGTTGAAACCTTACGTGGGGAAGAAAGTCATTTTTGGTATTCGTCCTGAGGACATTTACGACCCAAGCTATGGCTCCGAATTGCCGAACAAGCAGGAAGTGAGTGCAAAAGTTGAGGTCATTGAGCCTATGGGGAGTGAAATTTATCTTTATCTCACCACGGGAAAGACCCCGTTTGTTGCGCGCGTGGAGCCCCATGTAAAAGCCGAAGTGGAGCAACTGCGGAAGCTGTATTTCAACATGGATAAAGCTCACTTCTTTGATGGCGAAACGGATAAGAGCATCCTGTATGAGGACCAGAAGTCGGAACAACTAGTTGAGGTTCGGTAGGAGTCGAACAGCGCGCAGCCCCTTGCACTGAATATTTTACAAAAAGGGGTGCGTCAGGCGTAAGGTAGGCGGCACTGAGGTGTAGGATGCTGCTCGGTCCCATCACTCCATCGCGAAAAACTGGGACTTGCGCTATTCGGGCCTGCCTAAACCACGACCGTACTGCCGGATAGTCTGAGTGAATCTCATCAGTTAATGGCGTCGCCTTACATCAGCCGTCCCGGGTGCCTCAATGGGATTTTACGCATTCACAAATTTCTCAGAAGCTCCTCTAACCTTGCAGCAGGCATGGGCATGCCGAAATAGAAACCCTGCGCGAAACGGCACCCGCACTTGGCGAGGAAATGAGCCTGCTCCATGGTTTGAACACCCTCGCCAACGATAGAGAGTGGCAGGTGATCGCTGAGGCCTACTATGGTCTGCACCACGCCCTCAGCCACAGACGTTCCGGGCACTTGCTGAACAAATGACATATCCATCTTGAGCACACGAATCGGCAGGTTAAGGAGGTAGCCGAGCGCGGAGTATCCTGCTCCGAAATCATCAAGGCACGAGTCAATGCCTTTTCGGGCTAGCTCTTCGAGAGTTCGACGAGCCTGGTCAAAGCTCCCCAGCAACAGGCTTTCGGTCACTTCAATCTTCAGATGATGGGGCGCCAGGTTAACGGCCTTGAGAATGCCCAAAATTTCTTCCGCAAACGACGCCTGAATAACATGGCGGGGCGAAAAATTTACACTCACCCAAAAACCTTCGTTATCAAGTTTCGGGTGGTCGCGCAACCATTTGGCAAGCTGGGCGCACGCTTGCCGGCACACTAAGCGATCGAGCGCGTAAATGAGACCGCTCTCTTCAGCGATGGGAATGAATTCGGCTGGGACAATCTCGCCTTTTTTAGGGTGAAACCAGCGCGACAGTGCTTCCACTCCCACAACTTTGCCCGTTGTTAGTTCCACAACGGGCTGAAAGTATACTTCGAGCTCTTCACGTTCCAGAGCCTCGCGCAAATCGCGCTCGAGTTCCAACTGCCGAGAGGCGTGTTCATGTAAAGCAACGTCAAAAATAACCTGGGAGCCTGCTCCCTGTTGTTTTGCTTTTCCCACGGCAAGCTCGGCTTCGGCCAGCAACTGGCTTGGGTCCGCAAAGGGCGGTTTGATAATGAGGATTCCCACACTTCCAGTAAGGGTAAGCGAATGTCCCCCGGCGTGGAATGGGGGCTTCATGGCTTCTGCCAATCGGCCAGCAATACGCAGAGCCTCAGTTTCGTCCGCAAATCCCTCGACAAGTACCGCAAACTCGTCGCTTCCCAAACGTGCCACGGTATCAAAGGGCCTTAAGACAGTGCGCAACCGTACCCCAATTTCCCGGAGGATGTGATCCCCGCCTGATTGGCCAACAGCGTCGTTCACGAATTTGAAGTGATCAACATCAAATAGCAACAGCACAGCTCCAGTCTCCGGCGCACGTTGAAGCCGGCGGACACACTGCGTCAAACGATCCAGGAAAAGCACGCGATTGGGCAACCCCGTGATGCCATCGGTGATTGTCTGTGCCGTTAACTTTTCCTCCAGTACTTTGCGCTCAGTGATTTCCCGAATGACCACGACCACTCCATGGAACTCGTCGTTAACCATCCACGGGCTGATGCGGGCCGTGTACCACCGGCGCCCGTCGGGCATCTCGAGCGGGTAGGAGTATTCGGCCAATTCACCTTTCTTAGCGCGCTGAAATGCGGGCGCGAAAAGGGCGCAAAGTTCTGGCGGCATCACGTCGTCATGACGTTTTCCTAAGAAAACCGATGGACTGAGATATAATCCTGGGCCGGATGTGTGATAGTCGAGGAAGCGACCCTCGGCATCGAGCACGAAGACAAGATCAGGAAGCCCATTGAGAAGCGCCTTAAATTTGGTCTGCCATTCTAAGAGCTCGCGAGAGCGTTCGCTGTCTGACGGACTTGCCGGACCCTGCGGTTGTCTTGCTGCTGGAGATTCTTTGTTTCCCTCGGGAAATTCATTAGGCGGTACCGCCACGTTACGACGCCCTTTCTCTTTTTTTTGCGATCGCATTTGGCCGGGATTCATGCGCTTTGGTAAGGAGCAGTTACCAGCAATCGCCGTTCAAATGCGATATTAAGCACCATGGAATTTAGAAGCACTTTTATTGAGATTGCAACGAAAAAACACTGCCAGAGGCACAACAATTATGCTGCGCAGCAAAAAAACGGGCAGAAAGATGATCTTAGAAATGGTAAGTAACATATAAATTTCTACGAAGTTTTGAAAACGCGAAATTATTCTCGATACCTTCACATTTCGCTGAATAAAATCGTTACACCTACCCAAAGTGTTTATGGGTTGGAAGCGAAACCGAGAATGGAACCGGTTCCATCCCCAGTGCATTTCTGAGGAAAGGAAGGTTTGCTTATGCCACTCGTCCCCATGCGTATTCTTCTCGACCACGCTGCCGAGAACGGCTACGGGCTGGCTGCTCTCAACGTTAACAACATGGAGCAGATCCAGGCTATCATGGCAGCTGCAGCAGAAACGAATTCCCCTGTGATTATTCAGGCATCGCGGGGAGCGCGCTCTTACAGTCAAGATGCGTACCTACGTCATCTCATGCTTGCAGCAGCCGAGCTTCATCCCAACATTCCTATCGCCATGCACCTTGACCACGGAAATGAGCCTGAGACGTGCTACAGTGCCATTGCCCAGGGGTTTACGTCGGTTATGATGGATGGTTCGCTCATGCCCGATGGTAAAGCTATTGCCTCGTTTGACTACAATGTTAAAGTTACGCGTGAAGTGGTGCATGTTGCTCATGCCCTGGGCGTGACTGTTGAAGGCGAAGTCGGTGCTCTTGGCGGCATTGAGGATGGCCACGGTGCTGGCCTTGACGAAGAGAGCGCTAAGAAGCACCTGACCGATCCAGCTCAAGCCGAGCAGTTCGTCGCAGAAACGGGTGTGGATGCTTTGGCTGTTGCCATCGGAACGAGTCACGGTGCTTACAAGTTTAAGAAGCCTCCCACAGGCGACGTTCTCAAGATTGACTTGGTAAAGGAAATCCACCGACGTTTGCCAAATACGCATCTTGTTATGCATGGCTCCTCCAGCGTGCCACGCGAGCTCGTAGAAATTATCAACAAGTATGGCGGCGCCTTGAAGGAGTCCTATGGGGTGCCTATCGAACAGATCCAAGAGGCAATCAAGCACGGCGTCCGAAAGATCAACGTCGACACCGACAACCGCCTTGCCATCACGGGTGCCATTCGCCAAGTCTTTGCTGAGAAACCGGATAAGTTTGATCCTCGCGACTATCTCAAGCCTGCCCGTGAGGCCATGAAAGAAGTCTGCAAGGCGCGCATGATTGCCTTCGGTCAGGCTGGGTGGGCGGACAAGGTCCGCGTTCTCTCGTGCCGTGAAATGATCTCCTTCTACGTGAAGGGGCAGAGTAAGTAATAAATTGTTGAGAGCTCACTAAAAGCTCTCTTCCAACCCACAGGACGTGGGGGACCCCATGTAAGTGTAGAGATGGGGTGGTTGTGCAAGAAAAAGCGGCGAACTGACGCCGTGTAATGCCTTCACCGCCGACGGGGCAACGTTTGCGCCGTCGGCGGTCTTTGTTGTTGCATCCTGAGAATGACCGTGTCGCGAGGGATCCGATTTATGGCGAATAACGGTGGCATGCGAGTTCACCCCGCGATGGGAAACTACGACCACGACGTTATGGCAGGCGTCGGTTGCGGACTCCCTAGCCCCAGCATGGCTGATCCGCGTTAGCGCCCAGTGTAGTTGCTGGCGTCAAGCCCTACAACGGCATCTGTGGTGGTTGCAGAACTTCGGAGGTATGCCCTAAGGCTTGGGCGGCGAGGGGGGCGTCAGCGGCTCTGAACGTTGCGGCATGGGAAGCCCGGGCTTGGGGGGCATTTCCTGCTGAGGTGCCGGCGGACGGGGGTACGGCGCCGCCCCCCTAACCTGGATGGCTCCTATTAGCTCGGCTAGATCGTCGAGCTCGCTCTGAACTTCGTCGAGGCGCCGCCGCAATTCCTCTTGTTCACGCTGGAGTCTTTCCAGCTGTCGTGTAGCCCCTTCCACGGTTGCCTCATAGCGCCGATCGAATTGCCACAGACTCCGCATAATAGTTGAGAACCATTCGCCAGCAGACGAACTGTTTTCGAGAGCGTCGAGGTGGCCAAGAACCGTCGTATAGAAGCGGCGCCAACGCTGAGTAGAGATTTCCTCACGAAATTCTGCGGGGCGACGCCCGCGTTGTTCAGTGGATGGTGGATTTTGTGCTTCAAGCTGGTCGAGACGCGCTTTGACCTCCTGCTCGATTTTTTGCCGGTCGGCGCGGAGATTGTTCAGAAGCTCGGCGGAGCGGCTGGCAAGCTGGTCCTCGCGGCTCAGAATCGCATGAAACTGCGCCAATTGCTCTTGCGTGGGGCGATCGCCCCGAACCGCGATGGAGCGGCGTTCCCGCTCAAGATCAATGCGCTCTCGCTGGATGGCGAAAAATTCTTTAATGTGTTTATCCAACGTGGGGACCTGACGCAGTTCTTCACGAATCGCAGCGCGCAGTCCCACGGCGTCGGTAGTTATCTCGTCGCGTTCCAGCCAGAAGCGTCGCCATCCAGCCATACGGTTGCCGCGCGCAGGGCCCGTCGGTCCCACGTTAACCTCCGGTTCTCCTCGTGTGATGCGTGGCGGCTGATCGGGTGTGGGCTGGGCGAATACGTCGCCGCTTGTTAAAGCCAGCACCAAAGCCCAAATGATGATTTTCGCTCCGTCCGACATGTGTGGATCCTTCCCGCTTTGCCCTCTTGCTAGAAAGAGATGAGCACAATCTATGCC
>JANZZJ010000182.1 GCA_026419455.1 Candidatus Sumerlaeaceae bacterium
GACATGCGTTCGCTTGTCACCGCTTTGGAATCGTACTGCGTGGATAATAACAAATATCCGCCACCGGCTGACACCGCCATCGTCACGGGTTCCAACAATGGTCAGGCGTGGGGGTCGTACTTCCATTCGAGAATTCCTAATTATCTGACGACGCCCGTGGGCTACGTGTCGTCCCTATATGAGGATCCGTTTGTTCTCCAGACAAACACGTACACAAGCTCCGTCTACCCGTATCAAACGCGTGTGGGTATGCGGTATGTGTACTATGAAACGGAGGGCATGGTTGCTAACCTCGGCGATTACTGGGGCGGAACCCTCGTTCCATGGTTAGGAAAATGGGCCATGTACGGCTATGGTCCTGACCGCACGCCGTTCCAAGGATCAAAAGCTACTCTCCTGCCGTATGATCCAACCAACGGCACGGTCAGCCCCGGCAACATTGTTCGTTGTCAGAAGAACGTGGACGGAACTCCGGTTAATCCCGTTACGGGAACTTTCTTGTGGCCGTGATTTCCTTCACGGTTTGAGTTAATTCTTCCCGCTTTCACTTAAGGAGTGAAAGCGGGCTTTATTTTAGTGTATGCCTCCCCCAATTCCCCGTAACCTCAACTTCAAATCGTTGGCGCTATCAGCGTATTGAAGCGCGATCTCTTCCGTAATGGTGCCAGCACGAACAAGATCGTAAAGATGCATGTCAAAAGTCTGCATGCCCTCGCGTTGTGATTTCGCCATAACAGACTTGAGTTCACCCACACTACCTTGCATAATAAGTTCCTGGACGCGTGGTGTGTTGATGAGCAGTTCCACAACGACGGTACGTCCGCCCACCTTATTAGGCACTAACCGTTGGGAAATGATAGCCCGAAGATTTAAAGCGAGTTGGGTCAGAAGCTGACGTTCAAGCTCAGCGGGGAATAAGTTCAGCAGTCGCTCTAGAGTCTGATTTGCATTGTTCGTATGCAGGGTAGAAAGTACGAGGTGCCCCGTTTCGCTGGCGTGAATCGAGAACATTGCAGTTTCTGTGTCGCGGATTTCACCGATAAGAATCACCTGAGGTGCTTGCCGTAAGGCACTGCGCAGCGCCTCGTGAAACGAAGCAGTGTCAATGCCCACTTCACGCTGGCTTACTATGCATCCTTTATGCTCGTGGGTAAACTCGATAGGATCTTCGATTGTCACAATATGCCCTGAGCCGTTGCGGTTGCGGTAATCGATCATTGCCGCTAATGTGGTTGATTTGCCTGTTCCGGTTGCACCCGTCACCAGGATAATGCCCCGAGGCGCCATGACGAGTTGCCCAAGTATGGGCGGCAAACCTAGTTCCTCAAAGGATCGAATCTCTTGGCGAATAAGTCGGGCAACCATTGCCACAGTTCCACGCTGGAAATAGATGTTAAAGCGGAAGCGATGACCCAGCCGTTTGCAACCGAAGTTCAACTCAAGCTTTTGAGTAAATTCTTCCCAGCGCTCGTAAGGGAGAACTTCACGCGCCAACACTGTTGTGTCTTCGGGAGTAAGAATTTCCTCGCCAGCCGGCACGAGTGATCCAAGCACGCCTAACATGGGCCTGGCGTCCGCAGTGATGTATAAATCAGAGGCATCGTGTTCAATCATTTTTGCCAAGAGTTGCTCAATTGTATACGCCATTCGCGCCCTCCATGAGATGGGCTAGCAATTATAGTTAAGATAATTTTTTACGATCAGTCCCCACGACAAGAGAACTTTCGCAGGCTTTTCAAGAGCCGTCGGGTCATTTCTTTTTGCCAAAGATCTTCATCCAGTCCTCTTCGCCGGTGGGCGACTCAGTCGGTGATGGCGACTGGGAGTGTGGGTAACGTGGAAATGCCGAAGCCGGACTTGCGCCCGAGGTGGGCACGGGACTGCCGACACCTCGCATCGCCATTGTACCTTGTTGCATCGCCGGCGAGCTCTTCGGGACTACTGGTGTTTCCGTCTCCCCATCCTGTTCAAACATAAATTTGTTGTTTGCGTGCGTAATGGCATCTTCTTTCGATATGACCCCCTCGTAGACAAGCTGCTTCAGTACCTGATCCAGATTCTGCATGCCGTGCTTGGCGCTTACTTGAATAATAGAGGGTAGTTGGTAAGTTTTCGCTTCGCGGATAAGGGCGCGCACAGCGGGCGTAGCGACCATGATTTCCATGGCACACACACGACCAGGCCTATCAATGCGCGGAATCAATGTCTGACAAATGACGCCCTGGATGCTTTCTGCCAGCATAATGCGGATTTGTTCCTGTTGCTCAGGTGGGAAAACATCCACAAGACGGTCTACTGTTTTGGGAGCACTGCTTGTGTGAAGGGTGCCAAACACAAGGTGACCGGTCTCGGCGGCGGTAATGGCGAGTGAGATCGTCTCGAGGTCGCGCATTTCACCCACAAGGATAATGTCGGGGTCCTCGCGCAAAGCACTACGCAAGGCATTAGCAAAACTGTGCGTATGAGAGCCAACCTCGCGTTGATTCACGAGACATCTCTTATGATTATGGACAAATTCAATGGGGTCCTCGATCGTGATGATGTGATCCTCGCGTGTCTCGTTGATATAATCCACCATTGCCGCCAACGTGGTGGATTTCCCGCTACCTGTGGGACCTGTTACCAAGATCAACCCCCGTGGCTTAGTGCATAGCTCTTTAAGCACGGGGGGCATACCAAGTTCATCAAGTGTTTTGATGCGCGTGGGTATCACTCGGAATACGGCTCCCTCTCCGCGCCTATTGTAGTACACGTTAGCGCGGAACCGGACTTCCTCACCGAACTCGAGCGCGAAATCCAATTCGAGGTCTCGCTCGAGCTTTCGCTTCTGATCGTCTGTCAGGATGTCGTAAAGCATTGTATGAAGAGTATCGCGGTCTAGCGGCGGGAGTGGAAGTGGAGTAATTTTGCCGTGAATGCGCTGCGCCGGCGGACTTCCCACTGTAAGATGGAGATCCGAAGCCCCCTTGTCGCGCGTATCTATCAAAAGGTCGGCAAGATCCATCGGTCTCACCTCGCTGTGGATTGGTCAGTGCGTGTTTGTTGAAACGTCGGCGCTAGCCCGTCGCGTGTGGCCCGTAAGACGATTCCTTCGTGCGCCCGCAGAAGCTCGCCATAAACCATTTCTCCGTTGTGCTTCCACGTTTCCTCCGCAACTGCCACAACGACAGTCTCTGGATGCGGGCGCCCGAGCAAAAGAAGCGCAACGAGGCTCGGCGGCACTGGGGTATCAAATGCTACCATTCGCGCGCCACTCGCCCGGAGCACACTTACCAATTGAGGTACCGCTACGGGGAATTGTAGGGCACCGAGATAGCGCCACGGTAGGTACTCAGTAACGACAACCGGAAATGCGGGCGCTGCGTCACGAACCAACGTCGCGAAAGACTCGCTAAGGACCTCGATGTCCTCATACAGCAAAATGACAAGTGGAGCCATTGGATGGCATGAGAGACTCCCCAAGAATGCTCTCTCGTAAGGCTTCCACCTCCGGAAGCGAGCGATTATGTCGCCCACGCTGCGAACAAGAGTCACTGCTACCACTGCCCCATCTTCTCGCCGTCCGAAAAACCCCCCTCTCACAGCGCCATCATTGATCCACTCGACACTTTCACTCAGAAACCTTCGTAGTTCCTCAAGGGAAAGAAGTTCATCGCCAACATCAAGCCGCTCGACCATTGCACGGTCATCTTCTTTCCACCACGTGACCTCCGTATCGCCGAGGCGGACACAAACGGCCGCTTGAGTGGCGTCGAGCACCTGGCCTATGACCCGTCCAATCTCTTTCCGTTCCTCGGGGACAACTGAGCGTGAATAGCCTGCCTCCTTCACGGCCCATTCAGAGCCTATACGCTGAGCAATACGAGGATGGGCCAAACATTTGTCAATTTCCACAACATTCGCCAACTGAAGAACAAGGCGCCGATCGGGCACCAGGGCACTGAGCTTGTTTAGTCCCTCGCGGTCGTGCGGATCGCCCACAGCGACAATAAGTTCGTCGCCTAAATCTAAGAGAGGAAGCAGCTTGTGCTGGGTGAGCAACCCCACGGGAAAACGCTCCAACAGTTCTAAATCCAGCATTGAAGGATCAATGACCATGGGGCGCGTTCCAAACTGCTCACCCAGCGCCACCGACAATAGATCGTGACTGACAAAGCCAAGCTGGACAAGAGCCTCCCCTATGCGCAATCCATGCTCACGGGCGTAGGCCAGAGCTTGTTCGCACTGCTCTGCAGTGAGAAATCCCCGTTCTACAAGCAACTCGCCTAAGGCCTTGTTTGTGGCGCGCTCAAAAGGAGTCGGTGAGCTCATGGCTTTAGCCTCATACCGTACGATTCGTTCTGCTTCGATCGCTTACAACACGATTCCTGACGAAGGGCAACTCAAATGTATGGCCACGCGATCCTGGCTGTGAAGAAGAGAGCCGTCTGAACGTTTGAGGGGGTGTAGCAATTGCCATTCGGTAGGGGTTAAACAACAGAGCCCGCCAGGTAATTGGTAAGGCGATCCGGCTTAGGATCTTTCTCGTTAGCAGTGGCGATGCGCGCGGACTCAGTACTCCTCCCATTGACGCACTGACGCCGGTGGAGAAGACGGCCACATGGTGGCTTTGACAGCGTCGGCAATGACAATTTTTGTGGAGTCGCTGATGTTGTCGGTGAGTTCAACCACTCCCTGTCCAGCTAGGAAATCAAAGTCGCCCAACTTCACCCAACGTCCACCTCGTTTCTGTTGATTGATGGACACGACTGTTGTTCCTCCCGCATGGATCACACGATAAGGCGCATCTGTGGCTCGATTAGTTCCCTCGGTGTACCACACGCATACTTCGTAGCGGCCGGTGCTGGGCACTGAAAGATTCCACACGGCTTTGCCACTTCCATCGCCTTTGCCCTTGTAACGGTAAGTGGTACCAAATTTTTCGGCTTGGGCAGAAGCAATAGTCCAAGAGCCAGTGACACTGAAATTAGCTCCGCCGTCATCGATTCTCACTTTTGGCGGGCAGCTTGCATCGTACCCCAGCCTTTCGATGAGTTGTTCGCAAAAAACGCCCAAAATCGCACCGTCATAAGGATAGGGTTGAGAAGGTTCTGTGCCGGAATAGGCGTTAGAATACGCGGCAAGGATAAAGCGTTTGCCATTGGGGAGGCGGATATGGGCAATATCCTCCAGGGTGTCGTAAGCAACACCGAGTTTGTTTTCATAGAGCGTGCCCGGTGGGAGACCAAACCCAAACACGCTATCGCCGCCCCAGCGGTCATGTTGCAGGAGCTCGCGCATGTAAGAATTTGCCTGCGGTTCTATTGCGCTTTCGATGATTTCCAGCATGAGCGAGGCGGCGCACTTTGGCCGCATTCGATTTCCGCCGCGGTAGTCCATAGCCACTTGTTCGGCACCGCTGGGCGAACTTCCAGAATTCGTAGGATATGTTTTATGGAGAATCGTTTGATTCTCGAGAAGCCCGCGGGCACTCAGATAATTCTCCGTATAGCGCCGCTTGTTATACCAAGTGAAGAATGCGGGGGTTTGCGAATTGATGCTAGGATCATTAGGTGCCCCTGTGATAGCGTCGACAACACGGCCCGTCGCATAGTTATCTGAAACTGTGATCATGGGCCGGACGTCCGCATCGAGGTACGTGTAGGCCTTGCCATTCGTGCGACACCAGTACATGGCGGCAGCGAGGTAAGCCAGCTTCACTGTGCTGGCTGGATAGGCGATTGCCGTGGGGTTATAGCTCCCCCTGCGCCATGTTCCGTCGGGATTGGGAACGAGAATCACCACGTCAAGTCGGTTGAAAGCCGGCTGATTTTGTGCGCGCATGGCCAGGAAATCATTGCGCGCCGCAGCTATAACTGAATCAAGAGTCGGATCATCAGTGATAGTAAAAACCTGTGTGTCTGCCCTGAGCCCCCAAGGCATGGCCAATAAGAACAATAAAACAAGAGTCTTCGAAATTGCAGCGGCTCTGAAAACCCATAATTTGGCAAGAGGAAGGTAGAGGACTCTTTCTACGTTCACGTGATCAGCTCCATTTTAGTTTGCAAGCTAGCTAGGAGGGAGCAGGCGATGCCGCCTGCTCCCCATGCCTCGCGACTCTGGCGTAAGCCCTTGGTCATTTGCGCGGAGTTGTCGCTGAAGCCTCGTTGGAATAGGCGCTGTCGCCGCTCCCGTTACGTGCCTTCACGCGGTAGGTGTAGGTGGTGCTGCGCGCAAGGCCCGTGTCGAGATAGGATGTCGTATTCGCGTTGAGCGTGGCGATGACCGCATAGCTGCCCGTGCCTTTTTTGCGTTCGAGGATGAAGTTCTGCTCGTTCGACGAGTTGTCCTGCCAGGTGAGTGCGATCGACGTTGAGCTCTGTGCGGTAGCTCTCAGGTTAGAAGGCGCAGCGGGGGGCTGCGGTACAGTTGGCCATTTCACGGCTTTGACCGCATCAGCTACGACGATTTGGGCAGAATCGGCGATTGCATCGGAAAGCTCCACACTTCCCTGCCCAGCCACAAAGTCAAAGTCGCCAAGCCGGAACCAGCGTCCACCGGTTTTTTGCTGGTTAACTTTGATGGTGGTGGCTCCGTTTGCGTGAACGACCTTGAACGGTGCATCCGTGGCGCGGTTGGTGCCTTCGGGGTACCACACGCACACTTCGTAGCGTCCCGTCTCCGGCACGTTGAGTGCCCAAATCGCTTTACTCGTGCCGTCACCTTTGCCCTTATAGCGATAGGTGGCGCCGTACTTCTCAGCCTGGGCCGACCCTGTGGTCCAGCTGCCCACAACCGAGAATCCCGCCCCGCCATCATCAATCTTCAGTTTAGGCGGGCACCCGACGTCATAGCCTAAGCGCTCAATAAGCTTTTCGCAGAAAACGCCGAGAATGGAACTGTCGTAAGGGTAGGGCTGCGACGGTTCACTGCCGCTGTAGGCGTTGGAATAGGCCGCGAGAATGAACCGTTTGCCATTGGGGAGGACAATGTGAGCGATGTCTTCGAGTGTGTCGTAAGCAACCCCTAGTTTGTTTTCGTAAACCGTTCCCGGCGGCAAGCCGAATCCAAACACGCTGTCGCCTTGCCATCGCTCATGAGTAAGGAGCTCGCGCATGTATGCATTGGCTCCCGGCTCAATGGCGCCCTCGATGATTTCGAGCATAAGTGAAGCCGCACATTTGGGCTGCATCCGGTTGCCCCCCCGGTAGTCAATGGCTACCTGTTCAGCGCCACTCGGAGAACTGCCAGAATTTGTTGGATAAGTCTTATGGAGAATGGTTTGATTCTCCAGCAGCCCTCTTGGGTTCAGGTAGTTCTCAGTATAAAGACGCTTGGCGTACCACGCAAGGAAAGCGTCATCCACCTTCCTGATGCTGGAGTCATTCGGCGCTCCAGTAATAGTATCCACGACGCGCCCGGTGGCATAATTGTCTGAGACAGCGATCATGGGGCGAACATCGGCATCAAGGTAGGTGTAGGGCTTGCCGTTGGTCCGGCACCAATACATCGCGGCTGCTAAATATGCAAGCTTCACTGTACTTGCCGGATAGGCGATGGTTTCGGGATTGTAAGAACCCCGGCGCCACGTTCCGTCGGGATTGGGAACGAGAATGACAACGTCGAGGCGGTTAAAGGCGGGTTGATTTTGGGCACGCATCGCCAGAAAGGCGGCGCGGGCATCCGCAATCGCGGAACTGAGCGCTGGATCCTCAGTAATGGTGAATGCCTGTGTGTCGGCAAATGCTGGTGGTGCGCTAGCGAGAAACATGGCCGCTGCCAGAGTCACACACCAGTGCTGGGCAGGTTTTCTAAGCATTGTGTACCCCTCTCTTTTCGTTGGGTATAATTTTAGTTTTGAATGTTACGCGGTTACTGGGTCCATAAGAGAGTAACGATGCCATACATACGCTTCGTTCCAGCGGCTACATCCCCCCGCTGGCAAAGCGCACACAGTTTAGGGAACGCACACGCGGTTGAGGCACAAAGTCACGCCGTCGGAGTAGGCAGTAAAACGTCATTTAAAACTCCGACATTCACGCATAACAAAGCGATGTTGCGAGTCAACTTCAATTTTAGAAAAAGTTTCGTTTTTGCGGTTACTTGCCTAAATTCGTCCGACCTTAATAACCTTCTCATCCCGTGCGGGGGCGCCGTGCGCCCCCAACGCTATTTGAATTCCACCCACGCGAGATTGCTATTGTTTGCGAACAAGTAACGAAGGCATGATAGCGTTTAATTAGGAGGACTCGAGCTCTGCGCCTGACAATTCTTCAGCGCTATACTCTGCGCGAACTATTTAGCCCATTTTTTATGGGGTTGGGCGTATTCACTTTTGTTTTTCTCGTTGGCCAGCTCTATCGGCTAATTGACCTTTTAATGACGAGCGGTGCGTCGCCTCTGCTGGTGGGCCAGCTCGTTCTGTCGCTCCTACCTGGCATTCTTTCGCTCACCACGCCCATGGCGCTGTTGGTGGCGATTCTGATGAGTGTGGGGCGTCTGTCGGCCGATCGGGAGATCATCGCTGTTCGCATGAGTGGCGTCAACCTCATGCACATATTCGCGCCGATTCTGGTGGTGGCTGGGCTTCTTTCCGCCCTAATGATTGGGGCAAACATATCACTAGTACCCCATCTTAATTTGCGCGCCACTGATCTGGCCACACAGATTGAGTTCAACGTCCTTTCCTCTATTCCGCCAAACCGATTTTTTGAGTTAGAAACAAGCAAGGAAGGGCAATCTAGTGTCTTTTTTTACGAGCGCCGCAACCCCACCACAAATCAAATGGAACATATTAACATTAAAACGACCATAGAAGAGGATTTGTCAGCTGAAGATGAGGCGCGGCAAGAGCAACTGCGGGAAAAGATGAAGAAACTTGCTCAGAGCCAAGATCCGGCTCTTAAGAGCGAAGTCTCCAAACTCAAGCGGGCGGTGGACCAGGCACAGCGCTCTCGGCGTGTGCGCGAATCGCTTATTGCTGCCTCGCGGGGCGAGATTAGAGCTGATATTACCGCACGGCTTATTACCCTTGAACTCACAAATGGCTCCATCCATTACGTGGACGTAGACCGCCCCACAAACTATAACGTCATCAAGTTTGACCACTTCACAAAAGGTATCCGACCGCGAATGTCGCGCACGGATGAAGGCGCCTACGAAAAGACTCCCCGGGAAATGACAGTGGCTGAGCTGCGCCAAAAGATCAGCGAGAGGCTCAAATCCGGAAAATACCGCACCGAGCTTTTTCAGCGGTTTTCGATTCCGCTCGCTTGCATTGCTTTTGCGCTTGTAGCCATCCCTCTTGCGGTGTATGTGCGCCCGACAGCAAAAGCGATTGCATTCGGAATTTCGTTTTTTCTAATCTTCCTTTACTACGGTTTGCTAAATTACGGAATCTCCCTAGGAAAAACAGGGAGTGGTGTGGCTGGGTTTGCGATATTCTTTCCGAATATCCTGCTGGCGTTGATTGGTTCGTTATTGATGTACCGCACCGTGATGAAGTAAGGTTGGGAACGAAGCGATTGTAGAATGCGTGTCCGATGGCTAATCAAGGCGGCGTGGGCCGCAGCGGTACTGCTTGCAGCATATGTTGCAAGGGATGGCGTTCGCCTTCGTTCTGCGCCGCCAGCGCAGACAATGCCGATAATATCCCAAGGCAGCCCCCTTGCTGCCCAATCTCATTTAAAGACTGAAGCCTATCTCGCGCCGACAACCGAGCTCCCAACCACGGAGGAATACTCCAGCGACCGTTCCGGCAAAGCTCCATCTGCACCGGATCCTACCGAAGTGAGCACGACACAGACCCCTCAGTTGGAGGGGAGCTTCGCCAAACTCATCCCCCCCTCGCCTACCGAGGTGCAGTGGGATCCCAATGAGTACGAACTCCTGCGCACGGATGCGTTAGCCACCAGCGACGTTCTTAGCGTTTTGCCGCCAGGTTTTGTAACTCCTCCTGCCAAGCCATTGTCGCTTGAAGAGCTTATGGCAGCGAGTAGACCAGAACAGAATGTCACGTACCTATTACCAAAAGGAACAATCGAAGAACCGCGTCAAAAAGTCCTCGAGACGGCAAAAACGCAAGTACTCCCTCCCGGTCAAATCTTGCTCGAATCAACGGACTATCTCGACTTCGACGAAGAACATCACCAGATTTATGGCCACGGGCGGGTCACGGCGCGCTATGGTGCTTTCAAGCTCGAAGCCGACCGCATGCTGGTGGACACCCAGCTTAAGGAAATCCAAGCCTACGGGAACGTTGTGCTGACAACGCCTCAGGATCACGTAGAGGCAGAGTCCCTGTGGATGAGTGCCGACACAGGGCAGGGGGTGGCCTTTGGGGCCCGTGGGCGTTCGGGTCCATTCTATTTCTTAGGAGATCCGTTCAAGGCCGACGGCAAGACAACATTCCGCCAACTTAGTCGTGAAGAGAGTTATCTACGGGATGCATCTTTCACCACGTGTGATTTCCCTGTGCCCCACTATCGCCTGCGGGCAAAAGAGTTTACAATCATGGCAAACGATCGCGTTTTCGCCCGCAATGTTGTGCTCTACATTCAGGAAAAACCAGTTCTATGGCTTCCCTACTTCACCTACGCTCTGCGCGAATCGAACCCCTGGGGTTTCACGCTCGGTCAGGACACAAAGTTGGGCGCCTTCATCCGAGTGTGGTACGATTACTTTCACGCTACTTACACGCCGAGTACCATTGACGACGAAACGATGGAGGCGACATCGAAGCTCCGCGCGCGCCTGTACACCGACTGGTTCTCGAAGCGGGGCAAGGGACTCGGTCTCAACCTTGCCTATTCTTTTGATCGCGGACGCCACCAAGGTGAGTTCAAAGGCTACGGCTTGAGCGACAGCGACCGTAATATTGAGCCAAGTGGTCGTTACAGTGTGGACTGGTATCATCGCTCGCGTATCGGTGAGGGCTTTTCCTGGCTTCTCGACGTGGATTATCAGAGCGATCCTGAAATCTTCTACGACGTGCTCGACCGATTGCGTGCACGCGATGAGCAGCGCCGCGACCGCCTGCCAGAGAGGAGAATCGGCTCTGCACTTGAGTGGACGACCGATAATTTCTTCGCGGGAATCCGGGTGGAAATTAAGGATCGTATCGGGCGCGACCGAATAACTAACTTCGCTGAGCCTCTGGATAATGATTTCGATTACGACCGGGCGTACAACGATGAACGATTCGTGCGGCTGGCGCCGCCCGCAACCATCGGAACGGTACCTGTGCCATCTGACGGAATATACACGGATCCCACCTCATTAAAGGACGAAAAACTCGACGACGGACTTGACCCCAAACGTTATGGGCGCGTGACAGAACGCATGCCGGAAATGCGGTTGAGCTCGAACCGCATGCGCCTGTGGACATTGCCCCTTTGGTATCACGTCGATTTGCGAGTTTTCAATAACCTCGACAAGGGACTCAACACCGTCAGCAAGAAGGACGATAGCTACGTCACTGGCTTCGACTTCTATCAGTCCTTGAGCCATTTGCTGAAATTCTGCGAGCGCTACACCCTTCTGACCAAAGTTGGGCTAGGAGTGGGAGTTGCGCAGCGCCAGGACGATTCATTCAATCTCGATTTTCCTGCTGGAGCTACTTTTCCCTTTGTGTACGACGGACAGCGTATCGGCGACACAATCACTGGCGTAACATTTCTCGACAAGGACACGTTCCTTGTTGGCCGGCGCAAGTTCAGCCTCAAGAATGTCCAACCTGCTTTCGTTTACGGCGACATTGACAGCCGGTTCAACGCCCGCATCACAGACGCACTAACAGCGTGGATTCGTTATCGATATCGTGAGGGTACCAAAGATAGCTTGGGTGAATTTTACGAAGGTATCGGTAGCCGCAAAACACGCGATGACCTGTTTGCTTTCCGGCTACGTGAACATTGGCTGGAGGGCGGGTTGGATTACAAGCTGCTCTATCCCAACCTGAGCGCCTCGTTCTCCATAGGCCATAATCTGCAAGGCAAAACTGATATTACCCCGAACGAACTTTTGCGTTATGCGAACCTTGGGCTCAACTGGACCAATGTGCGCAACACACTGCTTGTGGGCGGTGGGCTGAGCATCCAGGAGCGCCAAATGCGCGATCCCACGGACCCCAATGAATTCCAGCAGCGCTCCTTTGCGACATATCTGGCTGCTTCGCACAGACCGGTCCGCAGTCGCCATTATAGCCGCCTTTCGCTATACCAAACAAAACCTCAGCACGATGATCCGCTTGGGATTTCAGGCCGCGACATTCTTGACACTCGCAACGAGACGGTTATAGACTTTACACACGGTAGAAAGATTGGTTCAAAGTACCTCGTGGAATACGCCATACGACATCGCTCTCGCGACAAGGGGTCGTCGGAACAATACTTCCGTTTATCGCGCGATTTCCATGACGTTATTGCTGGCGTTGAACTCCGCGTCGAGGACAAGGGGCTTTCCAAAGAGTCGGAATCTGGCACAAATAAGGAGTATCAGCTACGTCTGAGTTTCCGACTCAAGCAGTCTATCGACAGGGGCGCCCTGCCCACGAAGAGAACCGACACTTTGTTTTCACGCTCCAAGCTGAGCGCTTTTGATACCGGCGGTTGATGAGGTGGGAAAGCGATGGCCGAAAAAAAGTACAGAATACTGGCTGTGGACGACGAACCAGATTTGCTTCTCATTGTCAAAACTGCCCTGACCAGCGAGGGGTTCGAAGTGATCACGGCTACAAATGGTCCGGATGCCCTCGCCATGGCAGAAGACGATAAACCCGACCTTATCATCCTCGACGTCATGATGCCCGAAATGAACGGCTTTGAAGTGCTGCAGGCCCTGCGTGAGAACGAAACAACGGAACGCATCCCAGTGATTATGCTCACTGGGCTGTCGGAAAAGGAGAAAATTCGCGACGCTCTTGCCGCTGGAACCGACTACTACATCGTGAAGCCATTTCAGCTCCACGATCTCGTGTGCAAAGTGAAACTCGCCATAGCCGATTCAGAGAATCCGGGCTTATAGTTTGGTGTTTGGTGAGCGTTTTTTCTCTCTACGGTGGTTTTGACAAGATTCCTCTTCGGCAGCAGCGATCCAAGCACATCCTCAACAAATGCGCGGAAGTTGCTCCCCGCTTAGCATATCGAGCGGCCGCCTAGTTCCGATGCAACTCTTGAGAATAACTTCGGTCTCACCCGCTTTCTCAGCGATCCCAATAACCGACGGCGAGGGGGCACCAGCCTGCCTGAGGGCCTCAATGGCGGTATCCGCATGGCGTTCGGGCAGGAAGGCCACAAAACGGCCCTCACAAGCTACATAAAGCGGATCGAGACCCAACAGTTCGCACACGGATTTTACGGCCGTGGAGACCGGGACTTTCGTCTCGTCAACAAACAACCGACAGTGTGACCCTTCAGCGATCTCATTCAGCGCACTGGAGAGCCCGCCCCGGGTGAGATCGCGAAGACAGTGAACTTCGACCCCAGCATCGATCAGAGATTTCACCTGTTCCCACAGTGGCGCACAATCGCTTTCGAGTTCCACATCGAGCTCCAACCCCTCGCGCTTTGCCATGACGGCAATGCCATGGCGCCCCAGATCGCCATTAACTAGGATAACATCGCCTTCACGGACACACTCAGGCCGTATGTCGAGATCGTGATCGATTACGCCAATGCCTGATGTGTTGATGTATACGCCATCGCCCTTGCCGCGATCCACAACCTTCGTGTCGCCCGTCGCGACCACAACGCCGCAGCGCTGGGTGGCAAAGGCAATGCTACGCACCACTTGCCAGAGCCTTTCCATGGGAAGCCCTTCTTCCAAAATGAAGCCCACGCTCAGCCATGATGCACGCGCACCACACATGGCGAGATCATTCACCGTTCCATAGATGGCTAGCTCTCCGATGTTACCGCCGGGAAAAAAGATAGGGCTCACCACATACGAATCGGTGGTGAAGGCCAGTCGGGCGCCAGTGGGAGGGTCAAGCACGGCTCCATCGTGTGGCGATGTGTTATCGCCGCCGAAAGCGGAGAGAAACATCTTCCTAATAAGATCGTGCATGAGGCGCCCGCCGCCGCCATGGGCAAGTGTGACATGAGAATAATTGGTGATAGGAATAGGGCACGCCAAGCTAAAGGGCTCGATCATCTTTGTTCTCCTCGGGAAGCATGTTGGCCACTTTGGCGACGGTAGCGATAATAGGCGGCACATGCACCTTCGCTAGACACCATCGTTGCGCCAAGAGGATGTTCGGGCGTACAGCGTGTTCCGAATACAGGGCACTCATGCGGTTTTTTAAGTCCCTGAAGAATGAGTCCGCTGATGCACTCGGGCGATTCCGCAACGGTCGTCGCCTGCACATTGAAGCGTAGCTCCGCATCAAACTCTTGGTAATTTTCACGCAGCCCGAGACCACTGGCAGGAATCTCTCCAATACCGCGCCATTTGCGAGGGACCACTGTGAAAACTTCGTTGATGATCTCTTGCGCGCGGCGATTTCCTTCCCTCACCACAAGGCGTGAATACTGGTTTTCTACCTCACAGCGACCTTCCTCCAGCTGCCTCACACACATGAGCAGTCCCTCTAAGATATCCACCGGTTCAAAACCAGTGACCACGATGGGCACATTGTACTTAGCCGCAAGAGGCTCATATTCGTAATAGCCCATCACCGTACAGACGTGGCCGGCGGCAAGAAAACCCTGCACGCGATTCGTCGTCGAAGAAAGAATGGTTTCAATAGCGGGGGGCACCAAAACATGAGAAACAAGGAGGGAGAAGTTTCGGACATTGGTGCGTTTTGCCTGGTAAACCGCCATGGCATTTGCTGGCGCCGTGGTCTCGAATCCGACGGCGAAGAAAACGACTTCGCGCTCCGGCATAGCACGCGCCAGTGCTAGTGCATCGAGCGGTGAGTACACGATCCGCACATCGCCGCCACGTGCTTTGACGCTGAACAGGTCGCCGTGCGACCCTGGGACACGGAGCATATCACCGAAGGAGCAAAAGGTCACGTTTGGTCGCGCCGCTATCTCCAATGCTTTATCAATAAGCTCAATTGGTGTGACGCACACTGGACATCCAGGGCCATGGACCAGAGTGAGAAGTGGGGGGATGAGTTCGTCTATACCAAAGCGCACGATGGCATGCGTTTGTCCGCCGCATATCTCCATGATAGTCCAAGAGTGTCGAACAGCACGAGCCAACTCAGCCGCCAACACGCGGACAGCTCGCTCGTTTCGGAATTCCTCGACGTACTTCACGGCTTGGGCTCCTCCGGGAATTCGCTCTCCAGCTCCCCCATCTGGCGCAGGGTTTCCAGCACACGCTGGGCTTCGTCTTCGTCGAGACGCTGCAGCGCAAATCCCACGTGGACGACAACATAATCGCCCACTTGCGCCTCAGGCACATAAGCGAGATTCACCTCGCGCACGACGCCCCCGAAGTTGACCCGCCCCGAACGCATGACCGGATCGTCGTTGGTGATCGCTTCAATTCTACCGGGGATTGCAAGACACACTTGTGTTTCTCCCTAGATGCCAATATGCTGCCGCCACGGCCTGCCCCACTGCTACTCCACCGTCATTGGGCGGCACTCTTTCGTGGATAAAAACCCGCAAACCTTCTTGTTCAAGACGGTTTATCGCACCCTCCGCAAGCAGTCGGTTCTGAAAACAGCCACCCGTGAGAACGACGGCAGAAATCTCGGCAAAACGGGCAAAATCGACAATGGTTTCTACAAGCGTGGCATGAAATCGCGCAGCGATTAACTGCGCAGGAACATTTGCAGCGATGTCAGCGAGTATGGCTTGAACCATCGGGGCCCAATCGAAGATGCGCACTCGGGTTGTACGAGAGGAGGTTATTCTTTCCACGGGCCAGATTGCACTTTCGGCAGAATGTTCCACCACGGACCAAACCACGGGGTAGTGCTTGTCGGCAGGGCTACGCGCAGCGTACCACTCCAATTCCATCGCTGCCTGACCTTCAAATGAGCACCGATGACGAATTCCTAACACCGACGCCACTGCATCGAAAAGGCGACCAGCTCCACACGTCCACGGCGAGTTCAGCCCCGTGGTAAACATCTGCTCAAAAAGGCGCAGTTCCGACTCTTCAAACACACCTGGGTGATGTTGTTCGAACCACGCCCCGGCAGCAGAAGACCCAAGGACCTCCGTAAGAACAGAAAGTGCAGAGCGTCGCGGCTCGCGCATCGCGCGATCTCCGCCAAGGCCTCGAAAGTAGCGAAAGTGCCCCAGCCGCTGAAAACCGCTGCGATTCGCTTTGAGAAACTCACTGCCCCAAATTGTTCTGTCTAGTCCCAATCCCGTGCCGTCCCAAGCAATCCCGAGCACGTCTTCATCGAACAGTCTGTGTTCGGCGATCGCCGCAACAACATGGGCATAGTGGTGAGGCACTCGAACAATTTCGACAGGAGGGAGAGTTCGTCTCTGCCTCTTGCGCTCAAGGCTTCTTGTCGAAGCATAATCAGGATGCAAATCGCACACGAGAATTTCTGGCTCTGATTGATAGAGCGTGGTAAGATCCTTCACGGTGCGTTCATGAGCCCTTACGGCGGGCTCGGTATCGAGGTCCCCGATATGCTGACTCAGAAACACCGTTTCCTCTACTGCCACGGCCACGGTATTTTTCAGGTGAGCGCCAAAAGCGAGCACGCGCCCCCTTTTTTCAGGAAGTTGCGCCACCGGCAAGGGGGCATAGCCACGCGCGCGCCTCAAGACAACGCTCCGTCCGGCAACTACGCGCACGACGCTGTCGTCCACATAGCGGAAAATCGGTCGGTCATGGGTGAGGAAGAAGTCCGCAATACCACCAAGGCGTTCCAACGCCTCCCTCGTAGATGTGCAAATGGGTTCATCCGTTAGATTACCGCTAGTCGCAACCAGTGGGCCGTTAAAGTCATTGAGCAGGATGTGGTGAAGCGGTGAGTAGGGAAGCATGAGTCCGAGATAGGGGTTACCTGGCGCAACGTTAGGAGCAACCGCCCTTTCGAGGTTGTTACGTTTTTCCAAGAGAACGATTGGGCTTTCGGGTGAGAGAAGAAGGCGTTCCTCGAGAGGGCCAGCCACACAAACCCGGTGCAACGCTTCGAGCGAAGGAACCATCACTGCAAACGGTTTTTCCTCGCGGCGCTTGCGTTCTCTCAGCCGCTGGACTGCATATTCGTTGCATGCATCAACCAACAATTGAAAGCCGCCGATACCCTTGAGCGCCACGATCTTACCCTCGCGCAAAGCCCCCACC
>JANZZJ010000234.1 GCA_026419455.1 Candidatus Sumerlaeaceae bacterium
GCTCCGGTATGAAAAAAAAGAAGGTATAGCGTGGGCAAAGCCACCACGAGCAGCGCACCGGCTGCGGCAATGGTTGCCCGCCACTGGAGCCTGAGTTCACGATAATAGAGCGTGCACAGCAAGATAACAAGCAATGGCACAAAGGCGCGCGCCACATCGTACGTGTAGAAGGCAAGTCCTAGCGCCACACCACTCCCGAGGACAGCCCAGGTTCTCCTTCCAAGGAAAAGAGCCCAGCAGTACAGAGCGAGCGAAAGCCACAAAGGGAGAAAGATTCCTTGCTGAGCCCAGCGACTGAACACAATGTGCCACGGTGAAAAGGCAAGAAAGAGCGCGGACCAAAAGGCTGCGCGTGTACCCCAGAGACGTTCAGCTGCTAAAAAAGTTAGCCAAATAGTTAAAGTCCCAACAAAGGCCGCTGGCAAACGCGCTGCCCACTCCCCCACCCCGAGTATCCAGACAAACGGCACGGCGGCGTACTGGTAAATAGCCGACGTTGTGACACCAAAGACATCAATAAAGAGAGGCAGGAGCTTGCCGCTGCAGTCGTGTGCTGTGCTGGCAAGACAAAAAGCATTATACACCTTTTCCGCTTCATCGCGAAAGAGGGCTGGCGGTATAGCGTCGAGTTGGTAGATCCGCAACAAGGCCGAAGCGGCGACAAGCAAGAGGACGAGAGAACGGCGGAAACTATGAGGCTTTCGCGGTGCCATTACTTTTCAGCCATCCGGATGAGGGCGGAGAAATACTCGGCGAGTACCGGTCGCCGCTGACGGCAAAGTTCCCACTGAGCAATAGCGCCCATTCGATTTCCTAAGAAGTAGTAAGTCCACCCGAGTCGTTCGTGGACTTCGGTGGCTTCAAGGTCGGCGAGCGTTTGCTCCAAAACTCTTTGCGCCTCACCATAAGTGCCGCGCATGAGTAGATAAGCGCCATAACGGCTCGAAGCGTTAGAGTAGCGCGGGTCCCATCGGAGCGCCCGGCGCCAAAATTGTTCCACGAGAGGGAAAGGCTCGCTTTGAAGGATCTCTTGAGCGCCGCTAAAAAAACGCTTGGCAGAATCATGGTCGCCACCAACCAGTGCTTCCACACCGCTACGGAATGCGTTTTCGGCTGCTTCCCAAGGACAGATAAATTGGCCTTGCGTCGTCGGAACAACCGTTTCGGCCACAACGCGTCCCTGCTTAAAATAGAATTCTGCGACAACACGCCTACCCACCACGCTCGCAGCAAATATGAGGATCAACGTGAAGCCAGCAGTCAATGAGGCGGCCACAGAGGAACTCAGGCGTTTTCCTGCGCCAACACCGCTGGCCTTAGCATAATTTCCCACCGCAGAAGCTTCGCCTAGAGCCAGGAAAATCGCCAGTACGCCAAAGTGACTAGGAAGGCGCAGGGGGAATGTCATAAGGGAGTCCAGAGCAAACACCACAACCCCTGCGCTGCAAGCGAGGACGAGCAGACGCGCCGCTGAACTTTGGGCGCCAGAAAAGAGCTGGTGGGCACGAGCTAGAAATGCAATGAACATGCCCACATAAACGATGAGCCCCGGTAATCCGGTTTCCGCCCATACCTGGAGGTACTCGTTGTGGGCTTCATTGGTGTAGGCCCCTGCATACACTCGAAGTGAGGGGTCGGCCACCACTGAAGGCACGATCTGGCGCACAAATTCGAGAGTGAAATTGCCGATTCCCACCCCAGTCCACGGATGGTGGACGATCATATGCCACGTTGTTTTCCAAATGGCGACTCGAGTGGGCCAACCTTCGGCCCACCGCTGCGAACCAAAGGCTTCACGAAGTATCGAAGGAGAGTGGGGATTCCCTGGAATTGGCAGAAAGTAAAAAGCTATCCACCCGAACCCGATTCCGATCAGCCACCAGAGGCGCTGCCAGCGGAAAATCGGCCACTGAGGCTGTCGATAAGCCACAAGGGCACAAAATCCAAGTGCAATAAGAGTGGCCGCTGAGGAGCCAACACTCCACGTAACAATAAATCCCGCTACGAAGAAGAGCAATGCCACGAGGAGTGCCACCGACAAGTGTGGCGTCGAGAGAAAAGCTATCACCGTAGCGGGAAAGAAAAGTCCAAGGAAGCCAGCGATGTGACCACTATTGCCGAGTCCTGCGGCCAGATATCCCCGCCAATCAGGTAGGCGCCGCATGATGAGGCCTAGGAACTGGCCGTGCGTAAAATCCTCTGCCAACGTCCAGACGGCAGTGAGAACCGAGGCAGCAATTCCCACGCCGACAAGGGCCCAAGCCGCTCGGACCTCACGCACAACCATCAGACCATACAAATGCCAGGCAAGGAACGTAACAAAATACGTTAAGGCATACATTCCGAGTGCCGTGGAACGCGCGTGCAACAAAGTAACGGCACTCCATCCCACGAACACCATAAACACAACGGAATGGAGTGGGAGAGCAAAATAAACATCTTTACGGCGGAGGACTCGGACAGTCACAGCAAGGCCGAGAAAAATCCCCATCGTGAGCGCAAACGCAAGCTTCGGGGTATTGAAAGAGTCTTCGAGTTGGCCGATGCGAATGAGAGGAAGGAAAAATAGAAACAGGGCCAAGAGCGCCAATCCCAGATCGGAACGAAAGCGTCTGACTGTTTCCTGAGTGATGTCTCGGCTGACGCCCATCATTGCGCAAATCATGGGAAATGACCTCAGGGAAAAGTGCCGGAGTTTCCAGAAGAAAATCGTCTTGTCGCAAGATCCTACCCTCAGCCAACGCGCTGTTGTTTTTGGGGAAAAATGGGGCAATCTTGGAACACTGGCAGTGTGAATAAACCGTCACAGGTAGGGATAACTTGCAACGCACCGGCAAATCGGGGTGTAGCGCAGGTGGCTAGCGCGCAACGTTCGGGACGTTGAGGTCGCAGGTTCAAGTCCTGCCACCCCGACCAGTTTTTTTTCGTTCATATGCAACAATAATCCTTCGGTATTAGCCGCACATTTTTCTCGACTAAAGCTTTCTGCACCGTCGAACTGGCCTGTCGGAATTATGCCTTTCGTTAAGGTTGTTATTTTTTGACGCCTGATCTTGTCGTGCTCCCCAGCTTGCTCACGAGGGCGGCGATAGGAAATAACGTGAGCCGAAGAGCAAAGGGAAAATGTTTTGAGAGGAGTTAACATGTTAAGGCGACTGCTTCCGAAGAAGACCGACTTCTTCAATTTCTTCGATCAGCATATTGAGCTTACCATTCAAGGATGCCGAGAACTGCTCGAGCTCGCCCAAACCGGCAACGACATTGAAAAACGTGTGGAACGGATTAAAGAAATCGAACACGCCGCTGATCGCATTACGCATGAATGCATTGAGGCTCTTCACGAGACTTTCATCACCCCTATCGAACGCGGCGATATTCACCGGCTTATCCGGCGACTTGACGATGTCATCGATGCTGTAGATGCGGCAGTCCTGCGCCTGCGCCTTTATGAGATTAAGGAACTGCGCTACGAGATGGTCATGGCAGCGGAGCTTCTTGTAAAAGCGACGAGCGAAATTGGCAGAGCACTCAAGCTTATGCACAGCCCCGACAACATTGAAGCCGTCAAAGCGTGCTGCGTGACCATCTACGGATACGAGAACGAGGCCGATGTGGTTCTGCGGAAGGCGCTAGCGCGACTCTTCAATGAGGAACCTAACCCTATCACTGTGATCAAATGGAAAGAGATTTTTGAGATTTTGGAGTTGGCGTCGGACCGTTGCGAGGATGTGGCAAACATCATCCAAGGCATCACAATCGAGGCGTCGTAAGCATGAACGTGATCATTGTTGTCGTAGTAATCACTATCGCAACGGCCCTCATCTTTGACGTCATCAACGGCTTCCACGATTGCGCCAACAGCATCGCAACAATCGTCTCCACGCGGGTTCTGACGCCTGGACAAGCAGTAGTGTGGGCTGCATTTTTCAATTTTGCGGCAATGTTTATCTTTGAGGCCAAGGTCGCTGACACTGTGTCGAAGATCGTCAAGATCACAAGCGGCCAGTCCATTTATGTGTATGTGGTCCTCTGCGGGCTCATCGGGGCAATAGTGTGGGACTTATTGACGTGGTGGTGGGGACTGCCGACGAGTTCATCGCACGCTCTCATTGGGGGATTCGCTGGGGCCGGCATTGCATTCGGGGGCATGGATGTCATCCGTTGGGATCGGTTATGGCATACCATGGTTTTTATACCCGCAGCTCCGCTCATTGGCATGGCTTGCGGGTTCACCGTCATGATTGTGGTGTTCTGGCTATTTCAAAACTGGCGCCCCCAGAGTGTAGACAAATTATTTCGCAAGGGTCAGCTCATATCGGCTGCACTTTACTCTCTGGG
Source organism: Candidatus Sumerlaeaceae bacterium (assembly GCA_026419455.1). Classification (GTDB taxonomy): domain Bacteria; phylum Sumerlaeota; class Sumerlaeia; order Sumerlaeales; family Sumerlaeaceae; genus DRVG01. The sequence goes on from JANZZJ010000234.1 coordinate 4,339, forward strand.
TCACGGCGGTAATGATGCCCAGAAGACGATGGGGATTATCGTGGCGCTCCTCGTAGCGGTAGGTGCCTTTTCTCCTCACAAGACACTCTCGCTGACTGATTTGCCATCGTTAGCCATTATTTTTTCCTGTCATCTTGCCATGGCAGTGGGAACAGCATTGGGGGGCTGGCGCATTGTGAAAACCATGGGGATGCGCTTGACGAAGCTGCGACCAGTGGGTGGTTTCTGCGCGGAAGTTTCTGGGGCTGCAACGTTATTCCTGGCCACTCACATGGGAATTCCTGTTTCCACGACCCATACCATCACCGGTGCCATCGTAGGCGTCGGCGCCACACAGAAACTTTCTGGTGTCAAGTGGGGTATTGCGGGACGCATTGTGTGGGCGTGGATTCTGACGATTCCTTGCTCGGCTCTCGTTTCAGGTGTCTGTTTCCTGGCAATAAGATCGTTCGTTGTTTGATCGGAGAGCGAAGCCCATCGCCAAACACGGTTGGATTAGTGTGAAGTGCTTCCGAGCCTATAGGGCGGCACAGAAAAATGGATGCGACAAGTTACTTTCATTGCTAAACATAATTATCGTTTGTTTTAAGATTCAAAATTACAAACAATTAGTGGGAAAACGCTGGGGTGAAACCAAGATTAAATTAATTCTGGACATTGCATTTCTCGTGGGATTGAATCACGGCCTTAAACGTTAATCAGGTTAGCTGAGAGGGAGGTCCTGATGGCTATACCGGGAATTCGAACTCGGGAAGGGCTTCTTCTGTTGAAGAACCCCGATAGTCCCGCAGAACGCACGGCGGAAAAGCGCCGCATTCGCAAACACCAAGTGCTAGACGCGATTCGGCGATGGGGGCCGATCGCCCGCGTGGAAATTGCCCGCAAATTAGGGTTTAATTTGCCCACTGTTTCAGGGCTGGTCGATGAGCTGGTGAAAGAAGGGCTAGCCATTGAATCTGAACCGCGCCGCACCGCAATTGGCCGGCGACCAATTCCGGTTTCGCTGAACCCGCATGCTGCGTGTGTCCTCGGCGTGGATTTGGGCAAAATTGTGACCGTGGGCCTGATCATGAATCTTGCCGGGTCCATTCTTGGGCGAGCCGAAAAACCCACTCCAACTTTTGAATCTCCCGCTGAGCAGGGCCGGTGGGTGCAAGAATTTGTTCAAGAGTTTTTGCGCGAGCAAAGCGACACGTTACCACCGCTGGCAGGGGTGGGCGTTGCTTTGCCAGGGTTCATTTATCGTCCCCAACGAGCCGCCCGTCACCTCACCCCAGAAGTCGAAGAAATCCAACGCCGGCTGGAAAACGATCTTGGAGTTCCCATCATTGTGGATAACGACGCCCAAATGATGGCACTGGGTGCTCTGTGGTTTGGAAATGCCGCCGATTACCGCACCTTCTGCATCCTCAATATTGGCTATGGCATTGGTATGGGCACCGTGATCGAAAAGGTTGTTTATCAAGGTCACTTTGGTCATGCTGGTGAAATAGGCCACGTAGCGTTGGGTGAGCCTGGTCTGCCTTGCTACTGCGGCGGCAATTCGTGTCTTGAGAATACCGCGTCTGGGTCAGGTGTGGAACGGATGGCGCGGGAGCGCCAACTTTTTGCGCAGGATAAGATATTCTCGGCTTTAGATGTCGCTGACCTCGCTCGCAAGGGCCATAAAGAAGCCCAAGATATATGGAAACAATTTGCGCGAGCGCTGGCGCATGCCATCGGAGCAGTCATTACCCTCTTCAACCCTCAGGCCGTCATCTTGGCAGGACGTTACACGCGCTGCAGCGACGTCTTTTTTGAACCTATGATGGAAGAACTGCGCAAGACCACATTCCCAGCGCTCTTGAATGAGACAGATATCGTCGTAAGCGATCTTAAGGAGAATGCGGGGCCGCTAGGAACTTGTGCATGTG
>JANZZJ010000058.1 GCA_026419455.1 Candidatus Sumerlaeaceae bacterium
GTCATGTTCGAGGAAAACAGCCCCTGATCGGCTGCGAGCCAGACACCCCCTAGACTGGCAGCGATACCCCCCAATAGAACTCCTGTGAACCGATAAAAGCCGACGGCTACGCCCAAGGAGTCCGCCGCTGCTGGATTTTCGCCTACCGCACGTAGTCGCAGGCCGTAACGCGTACGATATAAGATGAACCATGCGACGATGAAACCTACAGCAACTATCAGGATCAGGGGGTGGATGAGCTGGTTAAGAGGGCCCCAAAAACTGTCATCCGAAAAGAGGTGAGCCGTTGTAAACGTGGGACAACGCTCCGAGTTACTAGCGGAGCCGAAGATACGTTTGAGAAGAAAATTTGTTCCTCCAAGCGAAAGAATGTTAATTGCGAGTCCCGAAATAATGTTATCAACTTTAAAAATAACACACGCCGTGGCATGAAATGCCGAAAGAAGGACACCCGTAGCAACTGCAAGCACGAAGCCGAACCAAGGTGCCATGACCACCAGCGACGGATTTTCGGCGCCTAAGCTCCGAGCGAACCACCAACTTCCGGTTGCGTATGCAAAAGCGGCTGAGAGCATTGTACCTTCCAATGCAATGTTGACCACCCCGCCGCGTTCACTCAAAGTACCGCCCAGGGCACCGGCGGCATATGGAACACTAATCCGAACCGTGCTCGCTGTCATTGCCATAACGTCAATCATTTTATTACCCGCCACCAAAGTGCAAATACGCGCTGTTGCTGTGCTTTACCGGCGCATAGCCAAAGCGGCAGAGTCAAGGAAGGGCTGACCTCCGGAAAACAACCAAACTCGTGGCTCCGGCAAGACGCAGCTTGAAAAGGAAGATTTTCCACCCCCAAATGCCAAGTGGATGATTGGTGTTACGGCGGCGAAATACCGTATAACCACTGTGTCAAAATGAACTCAAGGTGAGGATAGGCTAATCATGAATCTACGAGGTTCGATGTGTGCGATTGTTACTCCATTTCGCGATGGCAAAGTGGACGAACGTGCTTTTGCTGCGTTGATTGAAAAGCAAATCAGCGAAGGTACGTCGGCAATTGTGCCCTGTGGAACCACAGGGGAATCCGCCACACTCACGCACGAGGAACACCATCGGGTTGTGGATTTGGCGATAAAATACGTCAACAAGCGCGTGCCCGTCATCGCGGGAACGGGCTCAAATTCAACAGCCGAAGCGATAAGCCTCACACGTCATGCGAAAGAAGCAGGAGCTGATGCCGCCTTATTAATAACCCCTTATTACAATCGGCCGACACAAGAGGGGCTCTACGCGCACTACATGGCCGTAGCAGACGCTGTGGACATCCCTCAACTTGTTTACAACGTGCCCTCACGAACTGGGGTAAGTATCGCACCGGAAACAGTCGCACGTCTCGCCAAACATCCCAATATCGTAGCGATTAAAGAGGCCAGCGGATCAACCGATTACGTGTCCCAACTAGCATCCCTGTGCGATATTACCATTCTCTCGGGTAACGACAGCATGACGCTTCCCCTCATGGCTCTAGGAGCTAAGGGGGTGATCAGCGTGGTAGCTAATGTGGCTCCACGTCAAATGAGCGAGCTGGTGAATGCGGCCCTAAATGGCCGATGGGACGAAGCCCAACGTTTGCATTTTGAACTTTACGAGCTCATGGACGTCCTCTTCTGTGAAACAAACCCGATCCCAGTGAAAGCAGCGCTTGCCATGATGAACCTTATTTCTCCCGAGATTCGCCTTCCCCTCACACAGCTTAGTGAGAAAAACATGCCTCGGATTCGCGCGGCGCTCGCCCGACTCAACCTGCTGCAATAGGATGCGGAGAGACTATGGAAGAAAACGTAATTCCCTTTTTGACAGCGCTCGTGCGTGGCGCGGGCGAAATTACTTTGCGGTACTTTCAAACTGCTTTGGAAGTTGAGCGCAAGGGCGATGCAACCCCAGTGACGGCGGCAGACCGGGAGAGTGAGCAGTTTCTGCGGAGGGAGATTACACGCGTTTTCCCTGAGGACGAAATAGTGGGCGAGGAGTACGGCAGTTCTGGGGTGGGCAAAACCGGCAGACGTTGGATCGTTGATCCGCTCGACGCGACAAAAACGTTTGTTCACGGCGTACCTTTTTATGGGGTCCTAGTGGCGCTGGAAGAACAGGGAGAACTCACGGCGGGAGCCGTTGCCATCCCGGCACTACAGGAAATTGTTGTTGCGCAGCGCGGACGGGGTTGTTGGTGGAACGGCAGACGTTGCAAGGTATCCACCACATCCACGTTGAACGACGCCTTGGTTCTCACGACTGATATCTCCAACAGCTACCGTTACGGAAAAGGCAAGGAGTGGGAAGCGCTGAGTGGTCGCGCGAGAATGGTGCGCACGTGGGGAGACTGTTATGGCTATGTGCTTGTTGCCACTGGACGTGCGGATGTCATGGTAGATCCCATCGTGGAACTTTGGGACATCGCCCCGATGAAGCCGATTATTGAAGAAGCTGGTGGACGATTCACGGATTACAGCGGCATGAGTACGGTCCAAAGTCGCTGCGCAATCGCGAGCAACGGTGTGCTTCACGACGAGATTCTTACTGTTGTTTCCCAAGCGCACGGTCGAATAGCTTAGGCCGCGGTTTGTAAGCGCTATGGGCACTATTCAGTGCACTGAAGGTGGGCGTGTAGCTCAGCGGTAGAGCAGCGGACTTTTAATCCGTTGGTCGAAGGTTCGATTCCTTCCACGCTCACCATTTCTACTTTGGACGACTGGAGACAAAGCTGGTTTCATCAACACTTTCCAGTTCGAAATCCATTCCCTGCCGCTCACAGAAATCTTCGACCCTGGAAACCAAGGTTTCCTCCACAATCGCCAACCCTGTTGTTTCCTCGAAAAGGTCCACGAAATAATCAGCCACGCGGCTTGCATGAGTCGAAAGATAGACGCTGTTCGAACGGATGTTCCACAGCACTTCAAATACGGCTGTGGAAGGCGCCAAGGTCGCAAGAAGCGAATCCTTAACCGCTTGGCGGATCTGAGCAATTTCTTCCCGCGAGAGTTTACGCATCCGTCGTTCGGCAAGCGTGAGACGTATCTTTTCGGCGATTTTCGACTTAAGAAGGAGGGCAGGCACAGATTTCCTATCCCATCGGATTCCTAGCATTATCCAGTCGGCCACAAGGATTTTGTCTAAGCTGAGGTCCGTGTCAAAAGGGTCCACGGCATTCACCCAACCCACACTTTGCTCAGAATTGGTTTTAGGATCAATTTCGCGAAAAGCGTAACGGAGCAAGCCGCTCACGAGCCTTTCGTGAAAACCCTTGGGTAGTTGGTCGGTGATCTGAAATCTTTTGTAAGTAGCGCTTCCGTTAATAAGTCCCATGAACGCAAGACAATCCTAAAAAGAGGTTGGGTCGTCGCGGCGAGGCGGACAACCATGCTAACTACTTGGTGGTCTGAGAATCTCCCAGCTGCGGCGAGCTCTCTTCAATCCCCAGCTGCTTCTCCGCAGCAGTGAACCGGCCGTCCTTCACAACTGCCATTTGCACAGGCTTGCGGCAATCACCCTCTTCGTCAAAAAAAGTTTTGCCCGTAAGACCGTCGTAAGCCGCCGCGGGGGAGTTTATTCCCTTGAGGTACCTGTGGATGCCTTCGCGCGTCGCTCCGTTGGTCTCGATCGCTTTAACAATTAACTGGAATGCATCATAACTAAGCGCAGCCCAGGCGTCGGGTTCTCGGCTGTATTTTGCGCGGAATTGCTCAGCAAACTGCTTTGCTCGCTCGCCGCCGAGCTCAAACAGGAAGGGGCACGAAACATAGGTGCCATTGGCGGCGGGGCCGGCCAAAGTTACATACTGCTCGGAAAAAACGCCATCGCCCCCAATGAAGGGCGTCTTGATACCCAGCTCGCGAGCCTGCTTCGCGATGACCGCAGCATGTTTATAAAGTCCAGCAATCAGGATAAGCTCGGGCTGATACCCGTTAATTGTCGTGAGTTGGCTGCGAAAGTCGTTAGTGTCCTTACCATAGGCCGTTTCATTGAGAACAGTGATACCGAGCGAAATGGCTTTTTTCTTAAAGCTTTCCTTCAGCCCGCGACCATAGTCGTCGTTATCGAAAAGGATAGCGACTTTTTTAACGCTAAGGATTTCCGCCGCGTAGCGGGCGAGCGACTGCCCCTGAAAATCGTCAGTGAAAATGTTGCGGAAGACGTAGTCACTGTTTTTGGTGACGTTTACGTTTGTCGAGGCAGGGGAAAACATCACCATCTTTGCTTCTGTGTAAGCACTTTTAGCCGCCAGCGAACATGAGCTGTTGAAATGTCCAATCACTGCCAAGACCTCGGGGTTGCTGGCAATTTTGGTGGCGACGTTCTGCGCTTCCGCTGGATTTCCTGCATCGTCTTCCAACATGAGCTGGATGGGACGACCAGCAATCCCACCTTTGGCATTGAGCTGCTCCGTAGCGAGCTCTACCGCCATTTTGATTTGTACCCCGAACTCAGAACTGTCGCCTGTGAACGGTCCCGCCACAGCAAGAACGATAGGCTTTTGGAACGAGGATGCCGTCTCCGATGAGCCAGGACCCGACGCTTTCCTAACCTCACTCTCCTGCGTAGGTTGAGAAGAAGGTTGCTGTGAGCAGGCGACAAGGAAACACGCGAGAGGGATCACAGCCAAGGAAACCAGTGTCCGCAAGTAGTTCATGATAGACAACTCCACCTAGCTGGTTTTGTATCGGATTACATAGATGAAAGCAGATGTCGACAACAGTCAACTAAACGTTTCTTCTCCCGCAAGTCTTCTAGTAATTCGGGGGCCCAATATCGGGGTTCGTTTTGAGCTTGGAGTGCGAACACGCATAGGGCGAGACACCAGTAACGAAATAGCGCTTGCGGACCCTAACGTTTCGCGGTTGCACGCGGAAATTGTTCGAGAACGGTTTGCTTACATTATTCGCGACTGTGGCTCTGCCAATGGCGTGTTTGTCAACGGCGTAGCGGTGCAGGAAAAGCAGCTCCTGCGCAACGACGAGATTCAAATTGGCAATACAGTATTTCTATTCAATCCTGAGCTGCGCATAGAAAATGCTATCTTCTCAAACTCGAGCGCCGTTTTTTATCCAGGTGATGCTGTGACGCAGCAGATAGCCGCCGAGACACCAACGCTCGAGCTGCCATCGGGGCGGGATCGCGTTCTCGTTGAGTTTCTGGTCAAACTCGGCGATGCCCTTTCCCAGGCTCCCCTAGGGACAAGCGGAGTAGGAACACGCATTTTGGAGCATTTGTCCGAGCTTTTCGATGCCAACCGCACCGCACTGTTTCTGCGCGATCATCGAACAGGTAAGCCGCGGCTGGTTCTTAGCTTGCCCGACGGGGAGGCCATGTTCATAGAACGCAGCAGCATCATGCGAGCTTTCGAGGAGCGGCTGCCCGTGCTGGCAAGCGACAGGCCAGAAAACCTTTCGCGGATTCCCTTGGCTGGTCATGACGAGGGTGCCTTTTCGTCGCGGCGGGAGCTCCAGGCTGGACTCACGCTCATGTGTGCTCCAGTGATATCGGGCGATTCCGCAATTGGCGTGCTGGTGGTTTCAAAGCTTGGGACCGATCGTTACTCGCTCAAAGATCTCGCATTGCTGCAAGCCATTGCTAAGCTGGTGGGGATTGCGTTGCGGGGAGCGCAACTGGCGGACTATCTGGAGCTTCATCCCTTACCTAGTTCGGCAGGATGGCAAGTTGTTCCGTCGCGCAATCAGCACGTACGTGCGCTTTTCGAGCAGGCCAAGCGGGTGGCTGCGACCGATGCAAGCGTGGTTATCACTGGGGAAAGCGGCACTGGTAAGGAGGTTCTTGCTCGATTCATTCACGAATCAAGCCCGCGACGGCAGTGTCCGTTTGTAGCTCTCAACTGCGGTGCTATTCCCCCGACTCTCTTCGAAAGTGAATTGTTTGGTTACGAACGGGGCGCATTTACAGGAGCTGTTCGAACCACTCGCGGAAAGATTGAGGCTGCGCACGGCGGAACGCTGTTTTTGGACGAGATTGGCAATTTAGACCTTTCTCTGCAGCCAAAACTTTTAAGATTTCTCCAGGAGCGCGCTTTTTACAGGGTCGGTGGCACTCGGCCCATTGAGGCGGACGTGCGAATCATCGCTGCGACGAATGAGGACCTAGAAACAGCTGTGAAGGAAGGGCGATTCCGCGAAGACTTGTGGTATCGCCTTAACGTCGTATGTTTCCACATGCCCTCGCTCGCACAACGCAGAGAGGACATTGCCCCCCTAGCGGAGTTTTTCCTCCAAAAAGCTGGCGAACGAAGCGGCAAAACAATCCTCGGACTTGATGATTCGGCCCTCCGTGTGCTCGAACGCTACCCCTGGCCGGGGAATATCCGCGAGCTTGCCAACGCGATCGAACGGGCCGTCATTCTTGCTGAAAGACAGGTGATCACCGAGAAGGATTTTGCGTTTCTCAACCGCGAATCGGTGCGCATGCAACCAGAAACTGCGGCAAGAAGAAAAGAAGAAATTGTCCCGTTGGAAGAGATGGAGCGCGAGCACATCTTGCGAGCCTTGAGGAAATACGATTGGAACCAAGCGAAGGCTGCCGAGGCTCTGAGGATCCATCGCAACACTTTACGCAACAAGATGATCGAATACGGCATCCAGCGTCCGTCGGAGCACTAAAAGCAGACCTCCCCCTTCGAGACACGCTTGCACCTGACAGGAGAGCGACCACGTTTAACTGATGACGTTGTCAGTAATCGGGCGACCGCAAGTTTCGGAAAAATCCGCCCCAGTGAGAATCGTCCGGCGAAAAATGGCTCTCTCAACATCGGCTCCGACAAACCGCGCATTCGAGCAATCCGCAGAAGCAAAACGCGAATAAAATAGATGTGCTTGTGAAAAGTCGGCGTCCCGGAGAGTTGCACCCACAAAGTTCACGTTCTCAGCTATTGCTGACTTGAAAATCGCTTTCTCGCAATTTGCTAACCCCAGGCACGCAAACATGAGCGAGGCCTCGGTCAAATCGGCACAGCTGATGTTGACGCCTTCAGCAAGAACGTGATCAAGTTGTGCCTTGCGCAACTTAGCATAAGCGAGATTTGCGTAACTCAAATCAGAGAACGAGAGATTGGCTCCCTCCAAAGAAACGCCGTGCAAGTCGACACCTACAAGACAAACACCGGTCAAGCCTGTTTTTGATACTGCCGCGGTTACAATGCGACTTTTGAGATCACTTTTGTCATGGGTGTGACTCCAGCAGTGTGGTGTATCCCACACAGCAGGTTGGGAGCATCCTTCCGCACTACATGGGTTGCGCGGAGGAAGACACTCGTTCTTCAGGGTCTCGAGGCAAAACTCCATGGCGTGCCTCCGGATTGAAATCAAAACCGTTATGCCGAATCGCCTACCGGCGACGATAGACGAATCCCACGGAGAGATTCATTGGTACCGCCTGGGGCACGTAAGCTCCCTCATCTTCTGGATCCATTTCCATCGCCCGAATGGTTAGTCCACCAGTCCCCTCACGAATAACAACTCCACGAAGACGGATCTGACGGCCTTTTCCTGGAACACGCTGAACCTGTAAAGGCGACACCACGACCTTGACTCGTCCCAGATCACGACTTTTCACGGTGACCTCTAATTCGTTTTTCGGCAATGGCTTTACACTCTCGACTTTCCCAGAAACGGTAACCCACTTGGGGCGGGGAGGAACCTGCTCTTTCTCAGCTTTCTCTACAGTTTTTTCCACCTGCTGTTCCACCAACTCATTCGCTTCCTCAGTCTCCTGCTTTCGGAGCGGGGCTACGGATTCATCGCTTGGAGGTTTAGCCGACTTCTTCTTGCTCATCTCCGGCGCGGGCGTTGGCGACACTGATTCCACGGGTTTTCCCGCCTCGGATACTTTATCTGGTAGTTTGTCGGCCTCCTTCGCCGATTCCGTCACCTTCGACTCGGCCGGACGAACAGCCATTTCCCCACGGCTCTCCTCCGGCACAATCCAGCGACCGCCTACCCCTTGAAGCTCTTGCGGCACAAAAGCAGGAGCAGTAGAAGATGTGTCTGATTTCTGGCCAACGCTCGGCAAGCTGTCTGCTGTAACCGTTGTTTCTTGCGCGACGGCAGCCGGAGATTCTTGCGCGACAGCCGACACAACATGCCCTAAGCTAAGTGCTACTACCAAAAACAAATGGTAAGGTGCACACCTGCGCAAGATTGTGCACTCTGATCTTGTCTTCATTTTACTGAACCCTCTTTCGCCAAATGTCGGAATTATGGCACCGGACACACAAAAAGCAAGGAGTTTGCCAACCCGTTGGCTCTTATACCCACGTCCCGCTGCCGCTCAAACAGCCCATGAGATCGGATGAGAGGGGGCACCGCAGTGCTCGCGCCATGAAAGGGGGTACACACGCACCACGAACGGAAAAGCCTCACCTACGAGCCGTATGAGGCCCTTCAGTGAGGCGAAAAACTAACTGAAACAGTGGGGATAGGCTGAGTTCTATTCTGACTTGCTAGATTTTTGATACCGCTGGCGGAATTTTTCCACGCGGCCAGCAGTGTCGACAAACTTTTGCTGCCCTGTAAAGAAGGGATGGCAGTTCGAGCAAATTTCTAAACGATATTCCTTACGCGTGGAGCGAGTAGTGAACGTCGCCCCACAAGCACACGTTACAGTGGCAAATGTGTAAGTCGGATGGATCTGTTTCCGCATGAGAATCTCTCCTTATGTGCCGGCGTCAGACCTATCAGCCTTTGGTCAGGTACGGCACACTTTTTAAAAATATGCCTTCGCCCTATACTCTTCGCAGTGACGAGAATTCATCACGGACAGGGAACAACTGAGAAGCTCCGTCATCGGATGGTTGACAAACTTACTCGTGGTCACCGCAGCGAGTCAGGACTCTCTTCACCGCCTCCAATACCTGAGGCGGAAGGATGGCATCCAAGCAATGGCCAGGGGCATGGTAGGGGCACTTTCGCCAAAAGGTGCCCGCACAGGGCCGGGTAAAATCCTGAATCACCTCAAAATTCGCACCCGAAAAAACGGGTGCATTCCGCCGAGAATCAGAGCTTCCAAAGAGCGCTACCGTTGGGATTCCTAATGCTGCGGCAATATGCATGGGACCGGTATCGCCCCCGCCAAAAAGCCCTCCATGATGACGGAGAAGCGCTACGTACTGACGAAGCGTTGTGGGTGGGGCCAACGTCGCAGGGACTTTCACCCTTGTAAGAAGTGCAAGGAATTCCTTAGCTTCCATCTCCTCGCCAGGGCCGTAAAACACCATGATCTCGAAACCGAACGCCTCGTGAACTCCGCAAGCAACGGTTACCCAGCGATCTAAGGGCCAACGTTTTGTCGGCCATCCCGCGAAGGCATCGATAACGAAGAATTTTCTCCCTACGTTGTGTGTTTCCGTTGCCCATTGTTCTATGTACGCATCGTCCGCGGGGTGAGAGATGAGCAATGCCCGAGCTTCGTGGCTGTTGCACCCGAGAGGCCTCAACAGCTCAAGGTTCATGCGAATCACTTCGTGGGCAACAGGACGAATGCGCTCGTTTACAAACAACGCATTGAGTTCGCGAGAAGCGCCACCGGCAAAACCTATGCGCTTTTGAGCCCCGCTCAACCATGCTACGAGGCCGCTTTTCGTCAACCCTTGAAAGTCAATGGCCACATCCCACGCTCCAGCCCTTCGAAGAACCTCCCGCCATTCGCTTACCGTCCTCATGGCATCACGCCACGAGCGTGGTCTCGGCAGTTTGAAAAGAAAATCCAGTTGAGGATGATCTTCCAGCAGCTGGGCAGGGCCGGGGTGCGCAACCCAGCCGATGCGGGCAGTGGGAAACTGTGTACGCAAAGCATGTAGTGCAGGCAACGTATGGACAATATCGCCCACGGCGCTAAGCTTGACGATAAGGATATGGAATTCAGTCTTCACCGCGGCATCACTTAGGTCTCACACGAGTTTGCGAAACGTTCCAAGACCGTGGTAATGACGTCCCGCGATGAATTCTCCTTTGGGGCACCCGCAATGTAAGTCTCAAATCCGAGCTCAAGCGCGATCGCCCGCTCAGGAACTGTGTCCTTAGTGTAGTCTGTGCCCTTGGCATGTACATCGGGCCGGAGAGCACGCAGCAAAGGTTCCACTGTCAGGTCGTCAAAAAGAACCAGATAATCCACGCACCGAAGTGCATCTAGAATTTCAAGGCGGGCGGCCTCGTCGTAGATCGGACGACTTGGTCCCTTCAGGGCACGCTCGCTGCTATCGGAATTCACTCCCACAATAAGGCAATCGCCTTGGCGACGAGCATCGTCGAGGTAGGAGATGTGCCCACCGTGAAGGACGTCAAAGCATCCATTTGCGAATACAACACGTTTTCCTTCGGCGCGTAGTTGTTCTCGAATTGCTACGGCTTCTTCGAGGGTAATGAGTTTAGCTATCGGGTAACGCTTCTGGCTCAATGGATAAGACTCCTCTTTGGTATAAATCATTAACTATCCACGATACTGCGTCTGACAGGTCCCGTGCAATGAAATCCGGATTCAAGGCTGGGTGACTCGCGAGTTTTTGTTGCTCGCCCGCTCCATAGCCCGTCAGGACGAGAACCGTTCGCAAGCCAGCTGCTTTGCCAAAGGCCACATCCGAGAGCTTGTCACCAACGGCGTAGGAGCAACCGATGTCGAGAAGGAATTCTTCTTGGGCTCGGCGAATCATGCCGAGTTTTGGCTTTCTGCATTCGCAGTCCACCAGGTAAGGCTCCATGCCCTTTTCGGGATGATGGGGACAATAGTACACCGCGTCGAGCCATGCCCCGCGAGCAGCCAGCAGCTCTTCTAGACGTTTGTGCACAGCTGCAACGTCGGCTTCGGTGAAATACCCACGAGCGACTCCGGACTGATTGGTGGTAACGATCACAATAACGCCAGCGCGATTAAGCCGGGCAATCGCTTGTGGACTCCCCGGTAATAGCTCAAGTTGCTCTGGGTGCGCCAGGTAGCCAACTTCCTTGCAGATGGTGCCGTCCCTGTCGAGGAAAACTGCTGGCGCTTTGCTTGCATTTTGCATCAGTTCGACCATGTTTGAAGTAAGTTAAAGGCGCGCAATAAAAATCGGCCAACAGCAGACGGCGCATAACATAGAGGGATAACAGAAAGGACGTGAGTAATAACTATGGATCTTAAAGGCGCTCGGGTTCTTGTCACGGGTGGTAGCCGGCGGGTGGGGCGAGCCATCGTTGAGGCAGTTGCTCAGCGCCAGGCTGAGGTCATCATTCATTGCCACTCGTCGGCCGAGCATGCCCACGAAATGGCAAGAGCGCTTCGCTCCCGTGGCGTGATGGCTGAGGTGATTCAAGCCGACATCGCGCAGCTGAATGAGGTGGACAATTTGATTAACCAGATCGGAAACGTCGATGTGCTTGTCAACAATGCGTCGGTGTTTCCCAGAACGCCTCTACCTGAGCTGACCGGCGCTACTTGGGATACCACGTTAAACACAAACCTTCGAGGTCCGGCATTCTTGGCCACACGCTTGGGGCTGCAGATGAAAGAAAATGGTCAGGGAGTTATCATCAACATCACTGATTGCGGCGTTCAACGTCCGTACAGAAACTACTTTCCCTACCTCGTGTCCAAGGCTGGTTTGGAAATGGCAACGCGTGCATTAGCAGTGGAGTTGGCGCCCGAAGTACGTGTCGTGGCCATTGCTTCTGGCACAGTCTTGCCGGCTGAGAACAGTGGGGAAGAACTCATAAAACTTCTGAGCGCAAAGCCTCTTCTACAAAAAATAGGAGAACCACGCAACATCGCTCAGGCCGTGCTATTTGCCATAGAAAACGACTTTCTCACCGGAACCACGATCACTGTGGACGGAGGGACATCCTTGCGGTAGGTGCAAATCAAGAAATGTACGTTCAAATTTCTTCAACCCCGGCAAGTTACTTGACGCCCCCAAAGAAAGCTGCGAACAACTCAGTATCACAATGAGCAGAAAAAGATGACGGCGGCGCGTCGTACGAGATACCACAAGATAGTTGAAAGGCCATTCCGTTGGATTTTCCGCCAACGGGATCCCGTACTCGCCGAGCGACTATCTCGGGAGAAGGGATTCCACCCTGTCGTGGCACGTATTCTCGCCGCGAGAGCTCGAGAGTTCTTTGCCGATGGGGATGATTTCGGTGAATACCTCGCCCGCTTTTTGTCCCCAAAACTGGGGATGTTGCATGATCCGATGCTGCTTGCCGACATGGAGGCGGCAGTGGACCGCGTTCGACACGCCGTCAAGAAAAACGAAAAGATCGTTGTTTACGGTGACTACGACAGCGACGGCACAACGGCAACTGCCTTGCTCATGCTCCTTTTTCAGTTTCTTCGTTACAACGAGGTGCAATATTACATCCCCCACCGTCTGGAGGAAGGTTACGGACTCAACGAGAAAGCACTCAGGAACTTAGCAGCGGATGGGGTCAGCTGCATCCTTACGGTCGATAATGGGATCACGGCGTTGGAAGAGGCTGAGAGTGCCAGACGGCTGGGACTGGACTTGGTGATTACCGACCATCATCGCCCTGGAAGCGAACTTCCAACGGCCTGTGCGGTTGTTAATCCCAACCGTCAGGATTGTCCATACCCCTTTAAATACCTTTCGGGAGTTGGGGTCGCTTTCAAATTTGCTCATGCGTTACTCAAAAAATGCTCAGACATAAAAATTGAGGACGCTCGCAAGTTTCTCGAGTCAGTTTTAGACCTTGTTGCCATTGGCACTGTTGCGGACATCGTGCCCCTTGTTGGGGAAAACCGTATCCTCGTAGCGAAAGCTCTGCCACGGATGCGCAAGCCTCGGACCGTGCGGATGAAAGCCATGACGCAGGTTTGGGATCTACCAGAGGATACGTTTGGCACACACACGATTTCTTTCCGAGTTGCCCCGCGGTTGAACGCCGCGGGCCGAACTGACCACGCTGGGATATGTGTGGAACTTCTCACCACGAATGATTTCAACCGCGCTTGCAGGATTGCTGCCGACCTGGAAGCTTTCAATGCGGAACGGCGCGATTTGGAGTCATGGATTTTACGCGAGTGTCTCAGCTTCATTGATCATCAAATAAACCTCGAAGAGGAACCCATCATAGTGGTTGATGGCGAGGATTGGCACATCGGCGTATTAGGAATCGTTGCCTCGAGAATTACCGACTATTATTCGAGGCCGGCCATCGTTATATCGCGCCGCAGCGAGCTCAGCCATGGATCAGGACGCAGCCCCGAAGCTTTCAACCTCCACCAGGCGTTGTCAGCGACGAGCCAATACCTCTTGGAATGGGGAGGCCATGCCCATGCGGCAGGGCTGCGGCTCAAAACGAGCTCTATTCACAAATTTCGCGAAGCCATTAATACGTACGCCCGCAGTTTCCTAGAGCCGGAAACGCTGGTTCCCCAACTCACCCTAGATACGGAGATCGCTCCCGAAGAATTTCAGGTGACACTGATAGATGAACTCTCGCGCTTCGAACCCTACGGCGAGGGGAATCCCCCACCAGTGCTAGCTATGCGAGAGCTGCGACTAGTGGAGCCTCCTCGGGTAGTGGGTACGAACCACCTGAAACTGCGTTTCGGTGCTGGCCGCTATATCTACGATGCCATCGGATTCCAGCTCGGGGAACTCTGCGAAACGCTGCGTCAGCAACGCCACAACCTGTTTGATGTGGCTTTTTCCCCGACGGCCGACACCTTCTCTGGTTCAAAAAAGATCACCATGGAAATAAAAGATTTGCGGGTGATAGGAGGATGAAATGCCGCGGAAAAGGAAAAATGCCCAATCCCCTGTCAATCCTAAGGCGGCGGATACCGATCGCCCAAAGCCGGCAGAGGAGGGCATGTCATCTGCCCAAGTGCCGCGGCTAAAAATTCTCGGGCTCAACACACCGGAAAGCCGTACCTCCGTTGCTTCAAATGGTGTGATTCGCGAGCGACATGTTCCCCCGCCCGAGGAAGGTCTTAGAGACCCTTACTTCTCCAGAAAAGTGCGTCTGCTGGATTTTCTCTTGTTCATATTTTTGGCGGTGGGCGCGTTTTGCTCCGTTGCGCTAACCTACAGAGGAATTGGTCATTCATGGGACGAAGCCCTTTATCTACGTCCAGCGGCCAGTGCCGGCCAGTGGATCATTGATTTAGTCCGGGGGGACAAAAACATGCTCACGCCCGCCGCCATTGACAACGCATGGGGACGGCGCGTGACTGGCGAGGACCCTTTACATCCAGAGGTCGCCCCCATTCCTAAAGCGGTCATAGGCCTGGGCATTTCTTTCCTCAGTGGATATGGCGTTCCCGAAATGCTCGCAATGCGTTTGCCGATTGCGCTCGTGTTCGGTCTGACGATCGGATGGCTATACCTTTTGGGATGCAAGACCTATGGACGGCTGCCGGGGTTTGTCGGTGCAGTGAGCTATTGGCTTATGCCACGTGTTTTTGGACATGCGCACATCGCTGCCTCGGAAACACTTTTCGCGTTCATGTTGGTGCTGCTAGCGTGGACTTTCCTCAATGGTATCAAAAGACCCTGGGCGGCGGCACTGACTGGGGTGGCTTTTGCGTTGGCCTTCAACACGAAGGTGACAGCTCTCTTTCTTCCGCCCGCCCTGCTCATTTGGGGACAACTCTATTACCGGCGTGATTACGCCTCCAACGTCTTTGCCATCGCCTTGGGCTCCCCGGTCATAATTTTCGCACTTTGGCCCTGGCTGTGGTACGACCCGTTGGTGCGCTTGGCCGAATATATTAAGTTCTACGCCGCTCATCAGAAGACAGCGGTGTTTTACATGGGACGCATGTGGGGATATATCTACGGCCCCCCTGCTCCTTGGCACTACCCACTTGTGATCACTGGTGTTGCCGTTCCGTTGTGGTCACTGTTGCTTATGGTTGTGGGCATCGTGTCGACCGTTGTGTTAGCACGGCGTCGGCCCGTCCCCATGTTTTACCTGCTGCTTTCCTTTACCCTCATTGGCATCTGTTCCCTTCCCAATGCTCCCAAATACGACGGAGAACGGTTGTTTTTTGGGGCATTCGCATTTCTTGCTTTGCTTGCGGCAGGAGGATTTTGCGCTGTGGACACAATCCTGCGCCACTGGGCAGAGAACAATAAAGCCGTAGGGCGCTGGGGCCGTCCATTTTATCTCGTAGCGGTTCTCACCGCTATGGGATATAATGTGCGAACGCTGGCTGTCGTTCACCCCGATGAACTCAACTTCTTCAACGCGCTCATCGGAGGAGCCCGTGATGCCTATGAAAAAGGTTTCGAGACCGCCTATTGGGGCGAAGCCGTCAACGAAGATGTAATTGATTATCTGAATTCGCTCAGCAAGCCGGGAACGAAGTTTAAGCCGCTGGCGCTGAACGAACTCGCTTTTATTAACCTCCAGGGATGGGGGATGCTGTCGAATGACGGTGTGTATGTTGCAGCGTCCGAACCCTACGACTATTACATTCTGCAAGTTCGTCAGGGATTTTTCGGGAACCGCGAACGTGCCTTGCATTTTGGCGCCAAACCGTTGCGCGTGTTTGAAGGACAGGGCGTGCCCAAAATTGAGGTTTTCGCGGGCGACGCTCTGACCACCATGGCGCGGCTACAGAGGAGGCAAACGGATGACCTGCGTACGACGGCGTCTGGCGCCTCAGCACGTCTCTCACAGGCCGAGTATTTCACGACTCCAAATCTTAATAACAATTTAACAACCGTAGTTATGCGAAATTCTGCCCCCCAGCAGAGT
>JANZZJ010000061.1 GCA_026419455.1 Candidatus Sumerlaeaceae bacterium
CCGGATCGAACATGAAAGCGCAAAAAACCACCACCATCGTCCCCACGCGCGTGGGGGTGAACCGCTCATTGCCGATTTCAAATTCAAACGGGCTTAATCGTCCCCACGCGCGTGGGGGTGAACCTATAATTGGTGGATGGCCAACGGTGGAGGCTGGATCGTCCCCACGCGCGTGGGGGTGAACCTGAATTTTTTCCGTCCGGCGTTGTATGCCGCCCATCGTCCCCACGCGCGTGGGGGTGAACCTGTAGCATCATCGAAGGTTAGGTCTGGTGCTGAATCGTCCCCACGCGCGTGGGGGTGAACCGGCCGCGGCTCCCCCCGCCCACTATCCAATTAAATCGTCCCCACGCGCGTGGGGGTGAACCATTGTGGTCGTACGTTGAAGAACTTACCTCTAAATCGTCCCCACGCGCGTGGGGGTGAACCGCAACAAAAAGAAGCAAAAGTAAAAGCAACAGTATCGTCCCCACGCGCGTGGGGGTGAACCGGCAACGGCTGAAAATGAGCGCATGATGAAACAATCGTCCCCACGCGCGTGGGGGTGAACCGGTTAGTAGGTTGGCAGGTTAGTATGTTAGTAGATCGTCCCCACGCGCGTGGGGGTGAACCGACGAGCTAGGCATTAATGACAAGCCAGCTCTTATCGTCCCCACGCGCGTGGGGGTGAACCTATTTGTGTGAGTTGGCAGATTGTTTCTATGACATCGTCCCCACGCGCGTGGGGGTGAACCTGACGGGATACCGGACAGTGAAGAGAATCCGGAATTGTCCCCACGCCTGGGGGTAGAGTGGGAGCAAATTAGTTTTGTAGTTAATTAGTTGACCTTATTTCAGATGGTCGCTCTCTATCCATGTGGCAAGCTGCAGGGTCAATTGCCTTTGCGTGGTGGGGGGATGAGAGCTGTTTCGAGGACTTCGTCCAGTGTGTCAACGAGTGTGAATTTCATCTCGTTGCGGATTTCTGCCGGGATCTCTTCCAGTTCGTCTGCATTTTCTTGCGGGATGATGACGTGGCGAATGTGGGCGCGGTGGGCCGCCAGGACTTTCTCTTTGAGTCCGCCGATTTTCAGCACTTTCCCCCGCAACGTAATTTCGCCAGTCATAGCAACGTCCTGCCTCACGGGACGCTTTGTGAGCGCGCTCACTAGTGAGGTGGTCATGGTCACTCCTGCGCTCGGGCCATCTTTGGGCACGGCACCCTCGGGGATGTGGATGTGGATATCTAACGTTCGGTAAAAATCGCGTGGAATGTTGAGCTCATCCATGCGCGAGCGGATGTAGCTCAACGCTGTCTTGGCGCTTTCCTGCATGACCTCGCCAAGCTGGCCGGTGAGCAGGAGATTGCCGCGTCCCCGCATGACGATGGTCTCGGTGGGAAGAATTTCACCGCCTACCTCTGTCCACGCTAAGCCCGTTGCCACACCGATTTCTGGTTTTTTCTCAATTTCCAAATCACGGTAGCGCATCGGGCCCAAGTATTCACGCACACGTTCGGCCGTCACCACGATGCGCTTGGCTTTGTTGCCGTTGGTGACGATTTCGCGTGCGACGCGGCGGCAGATAGTGGCGATCTCGCGCTCCAGGTTGCGCACCCCCGCCTCGCGTGTGTAGTTCACAATGATGGTTTTGATGGCCTCGGGGGTGAACTCAATGCGCCGACGGGTTAGCCCTGTGGCCTTGATCTGCTTGGGGACGAGAAACTCGAGGGCAATGTGGAGCTTTTCATCTTCGGTGTAACCGGGAATGCGGATGAGTTCCATGCGATCGAGCAATGGCGCAGGTATCCCTGCCATCGTGTTGGCCGTCGTGATAAACAACACATGCGACAGGTCAAAGTCGGCTTCAAGGTAATGATCGTTGAAAGCCTTATTTTGCTCGGGGTCGAGCACTTCCAGCAATGCGCTAGCTGGGTCGCCGCGAAAATCTGATGACATTTTATCGATTTCATCGAGAAGAAAAACTGGGTTCATGGAACCGGCTTTTTTCATGCCCTGAATGATGCGGCCGGGCAGCGAACCCACATAAGTGCGCCGATGTCCGCGGATTTCTGCTTCATCGCGCACGCCCCCGAGCGACATGCGCACAAATTTGCGCCCTAGTGCACGCGCCACGCTGCGCGCCAGCGATGTTTTGCCTACGCCGGGCGGGCCCACAAGGCAGAGAATCGGCCCTTTGGCATGTTTCGTCAGCTGATGGACCGCAAGAAACTCCAGAATGCGGTCCTTGACCTTCGTTAGGCCATAGTGTTCGCTATCGAGAATTTCTTGCGCCTTGCGCAAATCCGTTTTGTCCTTTGTGAACTTTCCCCATGGCAAATCCACAAGCCACTCGATGTACGTGCGCGACACTGTGGCTTCAGGAGACATCGGGGCCATTTTGGCAAGGCGGCTGAGCTCGCGTCGTGCCTTTTCGCGCGCTTCACGGCTCATTTTCGATGCTTCGATGCGATCGCTTAGCTCCTCGATTTCGTATTCATCTTCGCTGTCTATGCCAAGCTCGCGCTCGATGACCTTGAGCTGCTCGTTGAGAAAGTACTCCTTTTGAGTCTTGCTGATGCGCGATTTCACCTGCTGCATAATCTGATGTTCGAGCTCGAGCAACTCATTGTCGGCGGCTAGCGTTTGGGAGAGTTTTTCGAGTTTTGTGCGAACGTCCGGTGCCTCGAGAATTTCCTGTTTTGCAGGCGTTTTGAAATTGGCGTAGTGAGCGATCGAATTGGCAATCTGCACCGGATCCTTGAAGTTGCGGATCGAAACGTAAAGCTCGTCGCTAATGCGTTCGCTGAGCGAGGTGTACGTCTCAAACTGGTCGAGGACAAGTTGGGTGAGGGCCTCGATCTCTTTGGACTCTTCGCGTGCGATTTCGAGCGGTTCCACGGCCGCGTGGCAGATGCGTTCATCCTGCTTGTAGAGCAGCAAGCGCGCCACGTTTTGGCCCTCGACGAGAATTTTCAGCGTGCCATCGGCTAGGCGAGCAAGTTGCAGAATTTCAGCAATCGTCCCGACATTGTATAGGTCGGGGCGCGAGGGGTTCTCAACGTCCACATGTTTCTGGGTGACAAGAAACACGCGTTTGTCGCCTGAAATAGCTTCTTCGACGCCTGCGATGGACTTTTCTCGCGCGACGTATAGCGACGAAACGCATTGCGGAAACACGACAACGTCTCGCAACGGGATGACTGGAAGTAGCTCGTGCGTGCCAAGGCCAGGCTCCCGCTGCTCATTTTTTGTTGGCCGTTTTGCTGCGGCAGCCTTACTGGAAAGAACTTTTTTTGTCATACAACCTTTCGTTCCGGTGTTCGCTCCTGCTTGCCTCGGACGGCGCAGGGCACCCGGTCGCCTACCTGTATTTACACTTCTCGCAGAAAAGTTATGGAGAGGGCTGGAACGGCGGTCCTCATTCGGCGATTGACCCACAAGTCCCCACCATCTCCAGCGGAAAAAGTATCCGGCTGCTTTGCCTACATAAGGAACGTCTTGCAATTCATGTTTTTGCAAACAGCCTAAATTGCGTCCAAATGGTTCTTGTGAGGGGTAAAGATGAGAAAAGTTGCAAAGGCTTCTGATGTCAGTGGCGTGCCGCATAACCCGCCGTTGAGTGTGACGCCTGTCGGTGCGCCAGAGGTGGAGCGTCAAGCAGGTGCCGTTGATCCGCTCGAAATGGCTCAATACCAGCTCAAAGTGGCCGCCGAACGCCTGAACCTGTCGCAAAATATGTTTAACATGCTACGTCGGTTCGAGCGCGTGGTCACCTTTTGTTTTCCCGTGCGCATGGACGACGGCCGGATCGAACTATTCCAAGGTTATCGTGTCCTCCACAACACGAGTCGCGGGCCCGGAAAGGGCGGCATCCGCTATAGCCCGGCAGTGGACGTCAACGAGATTGCCGCACTAGCCATGTGGATGACGTGGAAATGTGCTGTAGTCGACATTCCCTTCGGCGGGGCCAAGGGCGGCGTCTGCTGCGACCCGCGGCAAATGTCGCACACGGAGATCGAGCGCCTCACGCGCCGCTATACTTTCGAGCTCAGTCCATTTATTGGTCCCGACCTTGATGTTCCCGCGCCCGATATGAACACCAACGAGCAGACTATGGCATGGATGATGGACACCTACAGCATGGGCAAAGGGGTCACTGTGCTCGGTGCTGTGACCGGTAAACCATTGGTGCTTGGCGGATCTTACGGCAGAACACAGGCCACTGGCCGCGGCGTGCTCCACGTTATAGCCGAAGCGATGAAGCGGCTGAAAATGAAAACACGCAATGCGCGGATTGTGGTGCAAGGCTTCGGCAATGTTGGCCGGAACGTCGCACTCATTGCGCAGCAAGAATACGGCATGAAAGTCATCGGCGTTGGCGATCAGTATGGCGCCATCGTCAACCCCAAAGGAATCAATGTGGACGACCTCGCGGCGTATGTGGACAGAACGGGGCGGATCCCGGGCTACCGTGAGGGCGATCCCATCTCTTCGCAGGAACTCCTAGAAGTCGAATGCGACATTCTCGTTCCCGCGGCAGTCGAGAATCAAATCACGGTTGTCAATGCGGACCGCATCAAATGCCGAATTGTGGCCGAGGCTGCGAATGGCCCCACCACTCCTGAGGCAGACGAAATTCTCCGGCGTCGTGGCATTTTAATTCTGCCCGACATCCTGACCAACGCTGGCGGAGTCACCGTGAGCTACTTCGAGTGGGTCCAGGATCTGCAGTCGTTCTTCTGGACGGAGGATCAGGTCAACGAGCAATTGAAGAAGATCATGGTGCGTGGTTTCGAGCGAGTTTGGGGGCTTGCCGAAACCGAGAAATGCGACTTGCGCACCGCGGCGCTGATGATCGGAGTGCGGACGGTGGCCGAGGCCACGGAACGTCGCGGTCTATATCCGTAAGAAGCGGCCGGTTCTATTCGCGAAATTGAGCATCATTGGCAGGCGCTCCCTCACAGGCAGGGGAAGCGCTGGGGCATGGTTTCGTTCCGCTCACAAAGAAGACGTCGAGGTCCTCAAATTCGCAGAAAATTTCAGAGAAAAATAACGCGAAAATTGTGATTTTTTTCACGGTCTCCCGCGCCTAGATATGGCATTTCTCAACTTTAGCATCTGATTTTCGGTAACTTCTGATATCGTAACTAGCATAATGAGAACAATTTTTGTACATGCTTTTTCTTCTTGACCCAAAGGTCCAATTGTTTTGTGACAATTTTCACAAAATAGGGTGCGTGGGCTTAAATGGCAGCCAGGTATCCCCAACGCCCCCTCGATCAGAGGCACGAGCGGGCAGGGGGCTGGCCGCGTAGCCCAAGTTTTAGGGCACTCGCGGAGGCTCATTATGGATGCGAAACATGC
Source organism: Candidatus Sumerlaeaceae bacterium (assembly GCA_026419455.1). Taxonomy (GTDB): domain Bacteria; phylum Sumerlaeota; class Sumerlaeia; order Sumerlaeales; family Sumerlaeaceae; genus DRVG01. The sequence continues at coordinate 5,346 of JANZZJ010000061.1, forward strand.
AGCCCAGTGTCAGTGCGGCGAAGAATCCGAAGAAGAGAAACTCGCCCGCATTGCTCAAGTTGTGGACGATTTCAAAGGGCAGGAAGGAAGTCTGATCCAGATCCTCCACCTCGCCCAGGCAATCTATGGCTATCTGCCACTACACGTGCAGCAGCTAATTGCCGAACGCTTAGATATTCCCCTATCAGAAGTCTACGGCGTCACGACGTTTTACTCTTTTTTCAGCACGAAACCACGGGGCGAATACACGATACGCGTTTGCTTGGGCACCGCCTGCTACGTGCGCGGCGGCGCTGAAATTGTGAAACGCCTGTCGCAGCAGCTGGGAGTCGAGGTTGGCGGCACGACTGCCGACCGCAAATTCACCCTCGAGGTCATGCGCTGCATCGGCGCTTGCGGCCTCGCTCCGGCAGTTACCGTGAACGACACCGTCATGCGGCAGGTCAACCCCGATAAACTTAACCGCATTCTCGAAATGTGCAGCTGAGGAGCTTGGCCATGGCGAAAGTAAAAAGTGAGGCAAAAAGGATCCGGTCTGTTGAGGACCTCGACAAGGTTAAGGCGGCCTACCTCAAGGCACGCGACGCTGCCAAGTTCCGCCTGCTCGTATGCGCTGGCGCCGGCTGCGTGTCTTCTGGGTGCAAGAATGTGCGCAAGGCTCTGGAAGCTGAGTTGCAGCGGGTCGGGTTGGCGAACAAAACCCTTATCCACGAGACAGGTTGCTTGGGGAGTTGTCACCTCGGCCCAACGCTCGTCGTCGAGCCTGGCGGAATTCTCTATACGAAACTGCGGCCGGAAAATATCAGCCGCATTGTCAGCGAGCATCTTCTTGGCGGAAACATCGTCGAGGATCTCTGCTTCTACGACGCCGAACGCGAAGCGTACGTGCCTCGCATCGCTGAAATCGATTTCTTCCGTCGCCAAACACGCGTGGTGACAGCACGCTGTGGAAGCGTTCCCTACGACTCGCTTGAGGCCTACGTTGCCCACGACGGTTATTACGCCCTTGCGGACGTGCTCACCAAACGTACGCCCATCAGTGTCATCGAAGAAATCAAACGCAGTGGTCTACGTGGGCGCGGTGGCGGGGGGTTCCCCACGGGCGTCAAATGGGAAGCCGGCTACAAAGTTAAAGCAGACCAAAAATTCATTGTTTGTAATGCGGACGAAGGCGATCCAGGTGCGTTCATGGATCGTTCGCTCCTCGAGGGCGACCCCCATGCCATCATCGAGGGAATGGCGATCGGCGGTTATGCCATCGGAGCTACCAAAGGATTTGTGTATGTGCGGGCGGAGTACCCCCTTGCGGTAGAGCGGCTTGCCCACGCGTTGGCACAAGCGCGCGAATACGGATTGCTTGGGCAAAACATCCTTGGGACAAGTTTCAACTTCGACATCGAAATCCGTATAGGTGCTGGCGCCTTTGTCTGTGGAGAAGAAACGGCCCTAATGGCAAGTGTGGAGGGCAAGCGCGGCGAGCCCAGGCAAAAGCCACCCTTCCCCTTCGAAAGTGGCATTTTCGGCAAACCTACGATCATCAACAACGTTGAGACTTTTGCCAATGTGCCAATTATCCTCCTCAAAGGAGCGGAATGGTTTGCGTCCATTGGCACCGAGAAAAGCAAAGGGACAAAGGTATTTGCGCTGGCGGGAGCCGTGGAAAACACCGGTATCGTCGAAGTGCCTATGGGAATCACTCTCGGCGAAATCATTTACGACATTGCCGGTGGTGTGCGCAAAGGCAAACCGTTTAAAGCCGCGCAGACGGGGGGGCCATCAGGAGGCTGCCTTACTGCGGAACACCTCAATACCCCCATTGATTACGATTCGCTGGTTCACCTGGGGACCATTATGGGGTCCGGCGGTTTGATCGTCATGAACACAGATTCCTGCATGGTGGATGTCGCCCGTTTCTTTATGGATTTCGTGCAGGATGAATCATGCGGGAAATGTGTTCCCTGCCGCATTGGCACCAAGCGCATGCTCGAAATCCTTGAACGTATCACCAAGGGACAAGGCAAACCCGGCGATGTGGAATTGTTAGAGGAGCTGGCCATCACGTGTAAGGAAACTGCCACGTGCGGCCTCGGCCAGACAGCTGGCAATCCCGTCCTCTCGACCATCCGTTACTTCCGAGACGAGTACGAGGAGCACATCAACGACAAGCACTGTCGCGCAAGTGTATGCGCTGATTTGTTCAACGCTCCATGCCAAAATGCTTGTCCTGCCGGCGTGGATGTGCCGGGTTACGTGGCTCTCATAGCAGCAGGGCGTCCGCGCGATGCTTACTACCTGGTGCGGCGCGAAAATCCTTTCCCTGCGATTTGCGGGCGTGTTTGCACTCATCCGTGTGAGAGCAAATGTCGGCGTGCGCAGCTTGACGAACCTGTTGCCATTTGTGATCTCAAGCGCTACGCTGCTGATTATGTCTTCCAAAACGAAGAGCCGCGGCTAGATCTCGTCTTCCCGAAAAAACCTCAATCAGTGGCCATTATAGGAGCTGGTCCCTCGGGGCTCACCTGCGCTTACTATCTCGCTCGACTCGGCTACAGTGTGACAGTTTACGAAGCACTACCCGTGCCGGGGGGCATGCTCGCATCTGGCATTCCTGAGTACCGGCTTCCCAAAGCGATTCTCCAAAAAGAGATTCGGATGATCGAACAAGTCGGTGTAAAAATTCTCACGAACACCGAGGTCGGACGCAACGTGACGTTTGACGAGCTCCGCCGAACCTGCGACGCGATTTACATCGCCACTGGCACCCACTTCCCAAATAAAGTGAATCTTCCCGGTGAGGACAAGGAGGGCGTCTATCACGGAGTGTCCTTCCTACGCGAAGTGAATTTGGGAAAACGTGTGGACATCGGCAAACGTGTGGTGGTCATCGGGGGCGGTAGCACGGCGTTCGACGCTGCCCGCACGGCCTTGCGGCTGGGAGCCGAAAAGGTCACCGTTCTCTACCGCCGCCTCATTGACGACATGCCAGCCGACAAGCGCGAGATTCAGGAGGCGATGGAGGAAGGCATCGAGATTCGCCAGTTGGTCGCCCCAGTCGAATTCTTGGGCAATGGGCGAGTTCAGTCAGTTCGCTGCGTGCGGATGGAACTTCGCGGTTTCGATTCCTCGGGTAGGCGCAAACCCCGCCCCGTGGAAGGCCAAGAGTTTTTCATCGAGGCCGATACCGTCATTCCTGCCATTAGCCAGCATTCGGACCTGCCGTTCATTGATAAGAGTGAGGTCAAAACCACTCGCTGGGGAACGCTGGAAACGGATCCGCGCACGATGATGACGAGCATGCGGGGCGTCTTTGCAGGCGGCGACGTCGTGCGTGGCCCCGACGTGGTTATTACCGCCATCGCCGACGGTAAAAAGGCGGCGCAGAACATTGATAAGTACCTTGGAGGTACTGGCGAGCTCAACAAAGGCGAGCCAATTGAGATTCCCAAACCCGCCGAAGAAAAAGAAGTGGCCGAGCATGAGCGCTTCCCACTGCGTTCCTTGCCGCCAGAAGAGCGAAAGCGAAACTTCCGCGAGGTTGTCGTTGGTTTCCACAAACTCAATGCCATCGCTGAAGCCATGCGATGCCTGCGTTGCGATCGGAGAGGATGAGCACAAATGGTTACGTTAACTATCAACGGCAAACAGGTGCAAGCCGAGCCGGGGATGTCCGTGCTCGAAGCTGCCAAAGCAAACAACATCATGATCCCCCATTTCTGCTACTTGGAGGACGTGCACCAGGTAGGTGCCTGTCGCATCTGTGTGGTGGAAATCGAAGGGGCGCGCTCGCTGCAGGCATCTTGCATGGTGCCTGTGCGCGAAGGCATGGTTGTGCGCACGAACACCGCGCGTGTCAAGCGTGCGCGCAAGGTGCTCTACGAGCTCATGTTGTCGGATCATCCACGCAACTGCTTGAGCTGTCTGCGCAATCAGAACTGCGAGTTCCAAAAGCTTGGTGAACTTATCCAAATTTCGGAGTTCCGTTTTGAGGGAGAAAAGTCGAAGTCGTTTGTTGATCTTTCGAGTCCCTCGATTGTGCGCGACAGCTCCAAGTGCATCTTGTGTCGTCGCTGCATCACCGTATGCAACGAGATCCAAGGAGTGGGCGTGCTTAACGTCCAGAAGCGTGGGTTCCATTCCGTTATCGGTCCGGCGGATGAACTTCCGCTTTCCAGCGTCAACTGCACCAACTGTGGCCAGTGTGTCATGGTATGCCCAGTGGGTGCGCTCTTAGCAAAAGACGTCACCGAGCGTGTGTGGGACGCTATTTTTGACCCCCACAAGCGCGTGATTGTTCAAACAGCGCCAGCGGTGCGCGTTGCTCTAGGTGAAGAGTTCGGCTATCCTCCAGGCACAATTGTTACGGGCAAGATGGCAACTGCCCTGCGTGAGATCGGCTTTGACGAGATCTTCGACACGAATTTCGCGGCCGATCTCACGATCATTGAGGAGGGCACTGAATTTCTCCAACGCGTCACCGCCGCACTTACCGGTAAGAATGCCGTTTTGCCGATGATCACTTCATGTTCGCCGGGATGGATCAAGTATATCGAGCACGAGTTTCCGCAAGAGCTCGATCACCTGTCCACGTGTAAATCGCCCCACATGATGCTGGGGGCCCTAGCTAAAACATATTATGCGGAAAAAATTGGGGTGGATCCGAAGGACATTTTTGTCGTTTCCATCATGCCTTGCACAGCCAAAAAATTCGAGATCACACGGCCTGAAATGTTTATCAACGGTATGCCGACCGTTGATGCAGTCCTTACCACTCGCGAGCTGGCACGAATGATTCGCGACGCAGGAATCGAATTTCAGGAGCTGCCCGACGGGCGTTTTGACGACCCACTGGGCTTTTCAACTGGTGCTGCAGATATCTTCGGCACTACAGGTGGCGTTATGGAAGCTGCTCTCCGCACCGTCTATGAGATCGTCACTGGTCGTGAGATTCCATTCGAGCGACTTGAAGTAACCCCAGTGCGCGGTCTCTCGCAGGTGAAAGAAGCCGCCATTAAAATCGAGGGCACCAAACCAGAGTACAGCTATCTCGAAGGTGTCGAAGTGCGTGTCGCCGTGACAAGTGGTCTCAGTGGGGCAAAGCGTCTCATGAAAGAGGTGGCAGAAGGCACGTCGCCTTACCATTTTATCGAGGTGATGGGGTGCCCTGGTGGCTGTATTGCTGGTGGCGGACAACCGAAGCCCACGACACGGTCTATTCGTGAGGCAAGAATGCGCGCTATTTACGCGGAGGACGCTGGTAAGCCCAAACGCAAATCACACGAGAACCCCTTCGTTGCAAAACTTTACGAGGAATTCCTTGGGGAGCCTTTAGGACATCGCTCCCACGAGCTTCTCCATACGCACTACGTGCCAAGAGGACGCTACAATGAACTGGAAGGGACAAGAATACCCATCCAGACTAAGTAGTTACTTTCTCATAACAAGCTTACGTGGCGAGAGCGAAAAAACTTTTGCGGCGAAAGGAGGATCAGCCCGAGCAATGACACCCAGGCAACGTGCCTTTACACTCATTGAGCTTCTCATCGTGGTGGCAATAATAGCCATACTTGCCGCGATAGCGGTGCCAAATTTTCTTGAGGCCCAGGTCCGTTCTAAGGTTGCCCGTGTGCACGCAGATATGCGCTCTCAGGCCACTGCTATTGAATCGTACGCGGTGGACAATAATAGCTACCCGCTCATGGGCGAGCTTCTCACGGATGGATCAATCCAACTGCCCCAACAAAACGGTGCAGGCACACCAGCACACAAATTCCTCATGGAAAGCATCACCACCCCCATTGCGTACATCAGTTCAATTCCAACCGATCCTTTCATTGTAAGTCCCAACGTGAATTCGACTTGGCTGGCTTATTTTCCACGTTATTTTTACACCAACCTGGATTGGTTCTCGTACGTCACCCAACCATCCCCTCCGCCTGTTATTGCCACTATGAAGGCCCGTTACGGAACGTGGATTCTCGCTGGCGCCGGTCCAGACCGCGATCGGTTAGATCTTGCCCAACACATCTACTATGATCCCACAAATGGCACGGTCAGTAACGGCGACATCGTCCGCAGTCCCAATATTGTGACAAAATAAACTCGTGCCCCATGGATCATGAGCGAATACCTTTCGCAGGTGTTCGCTCTTACTTATTCGTTTCAGCTGCTAAGTGAGAGGAGGTCGTGAAATGAAAGGATCGGTCATATTTCTCGGAGTGGTGTGCCTCATTCTCACGATCGCCCTGGCTTCACGTTCCCCCACCCAACTCACAGAGGGGCTCCGTTCAGCAGGCAAACAATTTCTGCAGGCATTTCCCGTAGTGGTGTTGACTTTTCTGCTTTTGGGGTTACTTGCAGTCCTTGTTCCTCGTGACGTCGTGGCCAAGTGGCTCAGCGAACAAGCAGGTCTTCGGGGGATTGTCGTGGGGACGATTATGGGAGCAGTTGCTCCAGGTGGGCCGGTAGTTCAGGCAATTATTGCCTCTGTGGCCCTTAAGATGGGTGCTGGCGTTGGGGCTCTTGTCGCATTTCTCACAGCAGGTGCTCTCGCCCATCTTCTCCTCCTGCCTATGGAAATTGGGCTTCTTGGTTGGCGTTTCGTGGTAGCGCGCCTCGCCTGCACTTGCTTTTTCCCCCCCCTCGCTGGGATTATGGCGCAGATGTTTTTCCGCAACCTCGTGAGATGAGGGAAAAGTTTATCCTCTAGCGAAATTTCTTAAATTGCGCTGCGACGTGCTTCGACTGTGTTGTTCTCCGTGTTCTTTCCTCGGCTGCCCCGCGAGCATTTACTTCTTTACGAGAGTCGGCCCATTGCAGAATCCGGCGCGGATCCTTCTAAACGAACCGGGCAGATCCGACGTTTTCGATGACTTGGAGAGGTGTTTTTGCCCCCGGGATAACAGTGTGACACGCCGGATGGCGCAAACAAAACGCTAGGGCCTGCTGGGCACGTGTGGCTCCTGTCCGTTGCCGTTCTTCGGCAAGCTCAGGCTCAAGCTCGTCAAGTTTATCAAAATATTGTGATAACTTTTCTGGGCTCAGGTTCATTCGCCGATGATCGTCCTCGCCAAAACGACTTTCTCGCGTAAATTTACCAGTGAGTAGGCCGAAAAGGAGAGGACTGCGCACGATTACCCCAAGGCCATGGCGAAGCGCCGCAGGGAAAAGCGTCTGCTCTGCTTCACGCTCCAACAAATTGTAGCGCACCTGGATAACGTCGAGCACTCCCCGCTCAGCCCATTTTTCGACGATTGGTGTTTGCTCCGTCTCGCGAAAACTCTGCACGCTCAGCCCTGCATGGCGAATTTTTCCCATTTCCTTTAGAGAAATAAGGGCCTCCCATGGCTCATCCCGTTCGAGGATCTCCGTGCTGGGACTGTGCAGCTGCACAACATCTACCCATTCGCGGCCCAGTCGTTTCAGGCTTTTCTCTACCGCGAAGATGAGATAATCCTTTGCGTAATTGGGCCGGATGGGGCCATAACCCTTGTCGTCCTCCGGACGCGCCGAGTAAAAGTCATTACCAGCTTTGGTTGCGATGACAACTTCGTCCGATGCCTTGCGCTCGGCCAACACTTGCGCAATGAGCTCCTCCGAATGGCCGTGACCATATACGTCCGCAGTGTCGATGAAATTAACCCCAGCGTCCAAAGCTGCATGAAGGGCTTCCTTGCTTTGCTCGTCGTCGGTTGGCCCCCAGTGAAGTCCCCCGATAGCCCACGAACCAAACCCGACAACGCTCACCCAAGGCCCGTTGGCACCCAGCCGTCGCTTTTGCATTTTGACGCCCCTTCGACTTTATTTTGTGGTTCTGCTTCTTTTGTACCATACGCAGCTCAGCTGGCGTCAAGCAAGCGATGATGCCCGAGGGGCAACCACTCCAGCTTACTTTGGCGCCTTACCTGTGCGCGCTGATGGGTTTGGGTCACCGGGCTGCTCTCCGGTTAGTGGGGGAGATTCGTTGCGTATTCGTTGGGCACAGCCCCTACTGGGTTTGTTAACAAGAGAATAAGTCAGCAGCGCAACTCCATTTTAGGTTGGCTAAATGGGCCCCGTTCGAGGTCACTCGAAACAAAACTGGAGCGGGAAACGGGGCTCGAACCCGCGACCCTCAGCTTGGGAAGCTGATGCTCTACCAACTGAGCTACTCCCGCTCACCTGCACTAACCTTTACAAAGCCACAGGGTTCCTCATTCGCCGTTCATTATTCAAGCCAAATCCTTGGTTGGACGATTTTGCCCGGCCGGCGAATCTCATTGTTCCCGCGCGACAACGAATGCTTTCCAGGAAATCTTCCCTCCGCAGTGCAATGCTAGTGCGACGCCTTCACACTAGCTGTAAGCGTGGCATTTCTTCTCGCCCCTCGTAGCCAAGCCCCGAAGGAATCCTTTGGGAAATGGCCTATCTGACCACGAGGACAGAACACGGTGCGTAGCTCAGCACGCGTTTCGACACTGAGCCGAGCAACCAGCGTTGAACGATGCTCTTGCCTCTGTGACCCATTACAATAAGGTCGCACTTTCGCTCGGCAGCGTGGTGGACGATTTGTTCTGCAGGGTGTCCCACCGCAACTGTCGCATTGAGCTCAATTCCTGCGGCCTCGGCCGCCTCGCGAAGTTTTTGAAAGTCGCTTTCGAACTGTTCTGTAGCCGCGTCGAGCAAGGCTTTTGTTTCCACTAGTGTCGCTGGCTCCGGAGGACGCGCCACGGATAGCACAAAAACATCAGCATCAAAGGCTTTGGCCAGCTCCAACGCATAGTCAAATGCTCGCTTGGCGTTGGGTGAACCGTCGTACGCCACAAGGAACCTCTTCAAAACCAACATGATTAGCCCTCCTTTTGTGCCATGGCGGATAATGAGGCTGCCGGCGTTGCTGGTGCTGGAACGTTCGCATTGGCCTGTTCTTCAATTTCACGGCGTTTTGGCAAAAGGTAATGCGGTATGAAAAATGCGTTGGCGATCAGAGTGGGGACAACCGCGCTGCCGATTACAGTCGCTACCAAGTAGGAATATTGATCCTGAGTGATAATGCCATGCGAAAGGCCAAAGAGGGCTGAAATGGAGCCGAAAGTCGGACCCTGTCTCTTAT
>JANZZJ010000089.1 GCA_026419455.1 Candidatus Sumerlaeaceae bacterium
TCCTTAGTGCGCGCATTAAACTGTTTGCAAAATTCCATGATGTTCACGCCGTGCTGGCCTAAGGCAGGGCCGACGGGCGGCGCAGGATTAGCTTGGCCTCCCGGCACTTGGAGTTTGACCTGTGCAACAACCTTCTTCGCCATTGTCGTCCACTCTCTTACCTAATTATTTTCTCACATGATAAGATTTTTTCTAATTAACAGCGTCTGCTACCTGCAGAACATCGAGCTCGACGTCGGTGTTTCTGCCAAAAATGCTGATTGAAACCTTGAGTTTGCCTTTATCCTCGTCCACCTGCGTCACGGTCCCGATAAAGCCTTCGAAAGGCCCCTCGGTAACGCGAACCTGATCCCCTGTGCGGAATTTGACAACCACTTGCTGGCGGTCGCTGCGCTCACGAATAGCGTCGAAAACGTGCTCCATTTCGGCTTCTGAAATGGTAGCTGGCTTACCATCGGGCCCAAGAAACGCGCTAACCCCGGGTACCTTCTGGATCAGATCGTACAAGTTGTCGTCCGGTTCCATCTTAATAAAGATGTAGCCGGGCATGACGTTCTTCAAGACTTCGCGTTGCTTGCCGGCCTTGGCTTCGATCATTTTTTTGAGTGGCACAAGCACACGCTCAACTTTATCAGCAAGCCCCCCCATGGCGAGCTTATGCTCGATAGCTTTCTGCACGCGTCCTTCCCACCCAGTAAATGTCTGGATGACGAACCAACGGAAGCGAGCTTCGTTACTGTTATTGCTCTGCGACGTGCCTTTATCAGCCATGGTCGGTACTTTCCTCTCCAACCTCGCTCACGAACCCAAACCCAGGATAATAAGTTTCTCCATGATTTTACCTAAAAGGGCATCCACTATACCGACGGCAACGCTGAGAAGAATTATAACGGTGATCACAACGGCTGTGGCGCCATAAAGCTCACGTTTGCTGGGCCAAGTAACCTTTTTCAGCTCAGCGACGACCTCATCATAGAAGGTCCGCAATTTGCCTCGCTTCGTAGTGGTTGACTGCTCCATACAGTGTCCTTTTCCCGCCTATTGCTTGCCGACGTCTCATGCGATCAAGCTATTTAAGGATCCTAGTGTATACAAGTAAAGTGGCAGACCAGGAGGGACTCGAACCCCCAACCTGCGGTTTTGGAGACCGCTGCTCTAACCAATTGAGCTACTGGTCTGCGTACCGGTCCTCTCGGCATTGCCATTACCTTAAACTACTTTGTTTCCTTATGAAGGGTATGCTTTCGGCAATGCCTACAAAATTTCCTCAGCTCGAGTTTTGCCTGCTGTTTTTTCTTATTGCGCGTGGTCGTGTAGTTGCGCCGCGCACACTCCGAACACGCCAACGTAATGATATCGCGCATTTTTGACTACTCCGCACGTAAATCGCTTATTCGTCAAGGCACAAAAGAGAAAACCACCCCACACTTCGGGGCGATTAAGCCAAGCACTCAATACGGTAGCAGTCCGAAAAAATTCAGGGATAAAACACAATCGTTTTTGTGGTCGCATGTGCACTTAGCCGGGAAAGTGGGGGCTCAATCAAGTTTGCATTAACGAGCATTCAGCCATCCATTGGACCCAAAACTCGACCGAGGCTGTGAGAGGTTTTTTGGAACGATTTAAATTGACTAGTATCATCGTTTGTGTCTTTATTCGATTTCTAAAATAAATGAGACCCCGTCAGCCGAATCTTTCGACCAATGGGGCAGGTACAAATAGCGCTCCGGCTTGCGCCCAAGTTTAGCAGGAGGGTCATCAATGGTTCTCAAAGGTCGGTCATGTTTATTAGCACTGATCGTCGCGCTGGGATCTTCTGCCTTTGCTATCACGATCGGGCAGGGACCAATCATCGGCACTGATACAGCAGGTAATACCTACCGCGAAGAATTCCAGGATTGGAATCCCACGGATCTTCGGGCGCTCGACCCTGTGGGAGCTACCTCGGGAAGGTACAATTTTAACGACGGCTACGATGATTCCCGTGATCTCGTCGCCTTTTATTCCCATGCAGACTCTGATCCCAACGGCAATTATTATTTTCGTGTCGACTTGTACGACCTTAAGCTAGGGGCGGAAAACGGCAATCTTGACATCTACGTTGCCATCAACACCAGCAGTTCGTCAGCGCCACAGACGCCCTGGCTACCCGACTGGACCGACTGCCAGGTGGATCCTTCCCACCATTGGGAATTGTGTATCGCCCTCTACGATAGCGTGAACTTTAATATCTATAAGGGCGACTTCTCTACCCTGCCGTCATCAAATTTTCTTGGGGCGTATTACAACTCTGAGCTGGATTCAGTGGAATTCGGCATTAAGAAGGCGGCGCTGTATTCTGCTGGCTGGAATGGAAGCTCGCCACTGTATTTCACGGTGGTTACGACAAAAGACGGGACGAACAACGGGCCCGGCGAAATCTGCGCCGGTGGATACGGCCCCGGCTGCGGAGATACGTCGAAGAGTGACGTGGCCGATGCGTTTAAGGACAAGGACCGAGGTTTTTCCGATGGAGTCCTCAATGGAGTAATAGCCTCTTCGGACACGGCGGGACGCGCCAAGTACGCCAGTATTGCTCATGGTAACCAAAGCGTTAACAAAGCCAGCGACATAACGTGGCATATTTACGATTCGAGCAATTCATACAAGACAGGATTCGTTCGGACGCTCGACACGCATGAAATTTTCCGGGTACCGCTGAACATTCATCTGAGTGGCTCGCTCGTGACGGCTGCCCTGTGGGCCGCACAACCGGGCGGAGCAAGCGACCCCTCCGATGGCCCTTCCTTTATCGCACGGATCAAGCGGCTTCTTGACCCGAGCCAAACCAGTGCCCCCTGCTCGCTCATTGGTGGCGTTGAGGCAGAACATATTATGCCCTACTTCGAGGGAACAGTCAACCAGGTGTCGATGGCGCGTTTTGCGGAAAAGTGCCAGCTGGTGTTTGGGCTTTCTGTCTCACAGATGAAAGTGATGCATACGCCAGAGCGAGTCATTCGTAGTTATCCAACGGGTTACTCGCCTCTCAATGGTTTTACTTTCAATGACATCCTCGCCGGAGGTTACAGTGCGACGGTTTTAGATGAGGTAACTCACTACCATTGGTGGTTCGATAGCGCCAATACCCAATGGAGTGGAGAAGGCGGCACGGAAGATAAACCTGCGGAGCACAAGATTCATAAAATAAATGGCGTATATTGCTTTCTCATCAACGATCGGGAGGATCAAGCAAAGTTTGGTAACTGGGACGGCGGCATGATGCTCGACACCCGCTATACGTTGCTCGATAAGGCTTTGCAGGTGGATCAAGCCCAGATTACGGTAGTCTTCGACGACTGGGAGGCACTCGCGGGCAAAAGCTTCAACCCTGGCTCGGGTCTGCCCGAAGCCAACAATAATCAGATGCAATACCAGCGAAATATCCGATGGGCCGCAAACCATCAATGGATCGAGATCGTGAACCTCAAGGACGTGCTTGATCGGGCCACAAACCCATCAAATCCGCATTACAACCCTGCATGGGTAATTGACCATGGAACGCAATCAAACCTGAGTATGCAAACTTACGAATGGCTGAAGCATGCGTGCGAGGGGAGCTACGATTTTTGGTACTATAACCAGTTCAATGGGAATCCTGGTAACGAGCAAAACTTTTACGCGCTAGTCCCCGTGCTGACTGGTCTGCAGGGAGATTATCGTTCGCGGGGACTTACGATCACGTCCGACGCTCAGGCCAACGCGGTGGACGGGCCCAAACTGCCTAGCAACAAGGCGCTAGGAGATATGAACACCCCTGGGACCATCATCCGCGACACGTGGGACGACTTGGCAGCAGTTCCCAACAATGCGCTGAAGCGCCTCGCCGAGTACATGTATGTAACAATGATTTTCGAAACCGCGTGGCATGAAGAAGACAACGGAGATTATCACTCGCACAATTATCAAAACCCCTTTACCAACCCGGATACGAGTTGGGACGGCATGGTTAGCTGGAATCTTAGGCTAATTAACCATTTGCGCGATGTTGGTTTCATTAACTATGCAGCTCGCTGGGCCAACGACGTGGCTACCTTGGGACAGGGGCCGACCACGATTGTCTCTACCGGTGACTGGGATCAAGACGGACTGCCTGAGTATGCACTCAAAAACAACAAGGTTCTTGCTATTTTCGAGGCTCGCGGTGGACGCATGATCTACGCGTTCCATTATCATCCAACGGCCGGACCAATTTGTATCATTGGCGCGCCGACGGCAAACCCAAGCTCGCCTGGAGAGGAGGAACTTTCTGGTCTCCAAGCGAATCGGTGCTCAGCCCTCAAAGACATGAACGATGGAACCTATGTGGATGCTCTGTACACCGTGCAAGTGAATACGCCTGACAGCAAGAGTATCCGTTTTATTTCGCCTGACGGAAAAATTACAAAAACGGTGCGTTTGCCAGATAACACGGCACGCTTTGATGTGACCTACAACGAGTCTGTGGCCGGAGCGTTGTATGTGCGTGTTGGTGCAAGCCCGAATCACTTGGACCTCTTGACCAGCGGGCGAAGTCACTTGTTTAGTGCTAGCGCCCCTGGTTACTACGGAGTAGCTAACTCGGCGGGGGGCGCCGTGTTTGTTACGCTGGACTCCGGTGTCACATACAATCCGACCCCCATGTTTGCAGGCTATCAAAACCGCAACTTGGCACTCACAGAGGAAATTGAAATGAGCGGCAACGGAACTTTCGCCTTTGCCATCGGAGCCGACCAAGGAGAACTCGCCGCCCGTGTACCCCTGTTTGAAATTTACTGAGAGTCAGATTGAGTTGGAAGGCTGGTTGGTAGAGAGAGCGTATTGCTAACCAAGCTATACCGAGTAAGGCTTCGCCTTGTGAGATAATGAAAAGATGGTTATTGTTACGAAGTGCTAATACCTTTGAGTAGCGAGCTGTTTCTCCAGCTGGAGATTAGAGACTTTCGAACAGCGCGACGTTCAGACTAACGTTATCGCAGTTTTGCACTAAATCCACTCGGCAGACATTTTTTAGCCCCGCATGGAAATGATAACCGCCGTCCCGCGGAACAGCAGTTGGAAAGTTTTGAGACGGCCAGTAGACTGCGACTCTTGAGGTAACCGCAAACTGCGCGATATCATCAGGTTAAAATAATAATTGTTATTAACCACCTGCGTAATTTGCTTGCCACTTTCGTGCCACTTTTTGTACCATGTGGTCAGAAAGGAGTACAAATCATGAATACGTGGGTGTGTGGAGTTTCAACTGCTTTAGCAGCCCTGGTTGCTGTTTCTGCCTGGGGCGGCAACGTGGAAAAAGAGTCCCGGCCATCGAATGCTGTTGGGCCGCGTGCGGTGATGACGTTATCCTCAACGTATGTGGCAATCGCCTTCGACGACACTAATGGCGATCTCACAATGACAACGCTTCTCGGGGATCCAGACAATCCCCACGACGACAACAAGCGACTGTTGTTCGGTGACCCAGATCCCTGGTCAAGTGCAGTCACTATTAGAGTAGATGGTAGCGACTACTGGAACTTCGACGGAAGGGTAATAGGGACGCTCGTTTCCGGTCCCACGAACGACGGGAACACTAATACTACCGTGTTCGAAGTCGCAGGCATCAGGGTGACTCAAGAAGTGAGCATCGTCGCAACCGGAAGTTCAGGGCGTGAAGACACTATGCTTCACAAACTGATCATGACCAATATTGACCAAGTGCCACACGAGGTGGGTGCGCGGATTATGTACGACACTCAGCTTGGCAATAACGACGGTGCTCCGTTTCGAGTGCCCGGGCTAGGGGAAATTACTTTCGAACATGAAGTTGTAGGTACGGTAATCCCCGCATTTTATCAAGTTTTCGACGACTTTGTTAACCCGACAGTTATTGCTCAAGGGACGTTGTTGGGTAGCTCGGCCGTAGCGCCCGATCGCGTGGTGTGGGCCAATTGGGAGGCTATAAGCGATACACCGTGGGATTTCACCATTGATCCAGACCGAGATCTAAGCGATAGTTCGGTGGGGATTTACTGGAATCCAGTAGCCCTGCCGCCTGGCGAGACTCGGACAGTGGCAACTTATTACGGTCTTGGCTCTATCGGCGTAGACATGACGCCACCTGTGGCTGTGGGCATTACGGCGGGGACGCAGGTAGAGTGCATCAACGGCAGTCTGGTGCCAAATCCATTCCCTGTAGTAACCTATCTCGCCCACGTTGTGCCCTCGGTCGAAGAGCCGCTGACGAATGTTTTTGTCCGCCTGACCGTGCCGCCGGGGGTTGTATACGCAAGTTCGCCTGCAGTTTATGCACTTTCTGGCCTGAACTTGAACATTGGGGAGACCTATATGCACACCTTCAATGTGGAGGTTTTGGGCATCCCGGGCAACTATACGTACACGATTGAAGTAGGTGCTGATAATTATCCAACAAAGACTATCGAAAAGCAATTGGTTGTTCAACCTGGGTGCGAGTCAGTGACCGGATGCGACCTTCGTGGGCAGTGGTTGCAAGTTGTGCCCCGATATCGGCGGCCAGGAGTAGTGTCGCAATTTCTTTGCAAGCTTCAGGTGTTTAACGACTGCGATACAGGCTTCCGAAACATCTTGGGTACGCTCTACCTTGCTAACGGCCCCTCTCTTGATCAGGTCATTGCCCCCATTCGTTGGAAAAGCGGCCCCATGGCTGCCCATTCCACTCGCATTATTAGCATGAAGCTTAATGTGCCACGGAATATGCCGACAACTGGTAAATACATTATTGCCTTTATTGACGCCGATAACAAGGTGGCGGAGAGCGACGAGGCGAACAACATCATTGTTTATGGCCCGTTGCCATAATCCCTGGTGTCAAAGTAATTTGCTGAGCAACTTTTCGGGGGCGTTAAAAAAACGCCCCCGACGTTTTTTAGCGGCAAAGAGAAACGAAAAAAGCGAAATGGTCGGGGCGGGCGGATTTGAACCGCCGACCTCCTGCTCCCAAGGCAGGCACGCTAACCAGGCTGCGCTACGCCCCGACGGCAGTGAATGTATCTGCCTTTTTCTCTATGCTAGTCATGTTTTGCTATTCACAAACAACATTCCCATGGTCGGAAGCCTGTGCCGCGGTTTGCTCGCGGCGATAGAGCGCCATAAGGAAATTCCCGTAGTCGCCTCGCTGATAGAGATCTATCAACTGCGCCTCCCCAAAAAAACCATACCGCTTTGCAAAATAGTCCGCAAGTAAGTGGGCAAGCCGAGAGAGTACTTGCGCAGGAAGTAAATTTTGCCGAAGAACAAAACTCTCGAGCAAGTACGCATCGGGCGAGACGTTGTACGCTGCAGGGCCGCACTGGATGCGTGTCAGCATGTCAGCAAACGGTTCAGCACATATAACGACGGTTCCAGCCAGTTCATCACCCCATCGACGCGACGGCAGGGTGAACACTGCGCGCACGCCACCGGCGAAATAACAAATTGGGAGAAAATCCACCACACGGGCCATGTTGCGCGCTAAGAGCTGCCATACCCTGGGCCTCGTGCCATATATGCTTACAACACGTAACCCAAGGACGTTCTTGCCGGGAGATTGACCGTCTGTAAGCAATTCGAAAACAAAATGGTAAGCCACATGGGCGCCAGCAAAGAACAGAAGCCATAAGGGGAAAGAAATCTGGTAGTTCATCTGAATACAGCCAAGTACGACAGTTGCTGCGACCACGGCCTGAAGAAACCCGTCGTAGAGACAGGCCAGTAGGCGCGAGCCTATTCCCGCAACGCGATGGACAGAGTGTCGTTCGTCGGCATGGTCGACATATATGACAAAAGTGAGAGAGTCAATTTGACGCACACGATTTTCTGTCCGATTTTTCACGAGGTCAGTGTGCATAATTCAAACAACGGTACCTGACAATGAAAAATCTTGCTGAGAGACACCTAAGAATTTGAACCGGAGGGGGCCAGGACAGTCCTCATGAGTGAGAAATTGCTAGAACTGGCGACCTTTATCGAAGCTCAGCGACGCCATACTGAGCGGCAGTTGGTGTACTGGTTTGAGGAGGCCAAGACGTTAGGCAAAGGGGGAATCGTGTCATGGCTTAGGGACTCTAAGGGCATTGTCCCCACGGGACGAAGCTTCTCACTTGCTGAACAGGTCCTTCAATGCGGCGGATGCGAAGTGCTGTGGCTACATGACCGACGTTACCCTGCGCGGTTAAAGAGAACATTGGGAACGGAAAGCCCACCCCTTCTCTATTGTCGCGGAAATCTCCAACTTTTCGAGCGACCCCAGTTTGCCATCATAGGAATGCGGGAAGCTAGCGAGTACGGATTAAAGTCTGCACGAGCCTACGCCGAACAGATTGCACAGTCAGGTTGGGGGGTGGTCAGTGGTAATGCCATCGGTGTTGACGCCTCAGCGCATGATGGCGCCCTGCGCGCCGGCGGAACGACGATTGTTTTCCCACCAACGCCAATTGAACAGTTTATACCGAATTTCACGCCAAGCGACAGCGCTGCCGAACACATCCTTGTGGCGAGCCGCTACGCGCCTGGCTCGGAAGTCACACCCTGGAACTTCTTGGGGCGCAACGTTCTTGTGGCCGCGCTTTGCCGTGGCGCCCTAGTGGCAGAAACTGGTATGCACGGTGGAACTCTGGATACTGTGAGCCACCTGCGTCGGTTTCGCCGATCCCTCTTCGTGGTCGAAATGCCCAAGGAAGCCCCATGCTATGAAGCACACAGGCTTCTCGTGGCCAGCGGAGCTAAAGTTGTCCCACTCACTCCTACGGTAGAATTTGTAAAAGATTTACTGGCTTCACTGGAGGTCAGCGTAACTCCCGAAGATGATCCGCCTGCACAAGACCTTTTTGACGGACTTTTCCCATGAAACATTGGTTCACTCATGCTTTTGACCATATCTACCTCCAGTTGTATGCCCACCGCAGCGAGGACGAAGCACAGCAAACAGTTGCGTGGCTCGTTGAGGAGCTAGGGCTTCAGCCAGGCATGCTAGTTCTTGATGCTCCTTGCGGAGCAGGACGACATTGCCGGGCCTTGCGCACTTACGGGCTGGAAGTGGTTGGCATCGATTTAAGCGAATCTCTCCTGCATACTGCTCAAACGGTCAGCGCCAACCACGGCATATTGTGGAGCCGTGGTGATCTCCGATACCTACCTTTTCGCCCAGCATCTTTCGACGTTGTGGTTAACATATTCTCTAGTTTCGGATATTTTTTCGAAGACGCTGAAAATGAAGCTGTTGTAGCAGAATTTTCTGCTGTTCTCAAGCCGCACGGTGTTTTCGTACTCGACTTTATGAATGCTTCCCATGTGCGCAAAACGCTCGTGCCTTTTAGTAAGCGTAAAACAGAAGAAGGATGGGAACTTCTCGAGTGGCGGCAAATTCAGGGTTGTCCACCGCGTGTAGAAAAAAAGACGTTGGTGCGACTTCCTGACGGAACTGAGCGGCACATCATCGAGAGTGTGCGCCTATACGAACCCGATGAGCTTGTGCATCTGGTGGGTCGTCATTCTTTTCGCGACTTGCGTTTGTTTGGAGACTACCAGGGAAGCCCATACATGAAGGCATCGCCACGATGCATCATCATTGGCAGAAAGGAGCCCTAGGTGCGAGGCTGTTCGTGGATAGCAGCGCTAGCGATGTTTTTGCTCACGTATTCCTCTGCCCAAGCCCAGCACGCCTGTAGTTTGTCGAAATTCGATCCGAGGTATTTTCGGTGGTTTTCGGATCCCGAGCTTTATGTTTTCGCGCGGCCAGATCCCACTCTCGTGGATAAGCAATCTTCGAGCTGTCGGCAGCACGTCCTGGCCTGCCTCAGGAAGATTCGCGGCAACGGGGCCACACACCGTTTGGTGGCTTCAAGATTCAAGCCGTCCTCACGCGAAGGGGAAGCGACAACTCCGATTCCAACTGCTTATGCAAAAGAGCTTGTAGCGCTGCTCGGTACCGGCGGTCCCTTTGACGTTCCCAGCGAGCTGCGCGTCGGAAACGATGTGTTGCGCACTCTTCATTCTTTGCCCGCTGATCAAGGTAAAATCCTTGCTCGGATTCTAGCATTAATTGTAAACACCAGTAACCGCCCGCTCATTACTTTCGAGGCCGATGTTCCGGTCGCGGCAATTCTGGCATTCCAAACCACTCTCGCGGAGCGTAAAATCCGTTGCCTGGTAGGAACCGAACAGATGCCACTGCCGGAAACTAGCATCTCCCTGTTTGATTACCTCGTCTGCTCACCAGAGTCCTTCCCCCACCCGTATGGCGATCAAGCGGCTGTTTCCTATGCCCGCTGTTATGCTGGCGATAGACCCGTACTGTTTCGAGTTAAAAAAGCCCAGTTTTACCCCGAAGTCTTTTGGCTAGCTACTGGCGCTGCAGGCATACGCTACGAATTTGGAGACGATATTTGTACTCCCGAAGAGAACAAAGGTCTGTCGTACGCACGCGGGGTAGTGACCCTTCTTCGTGTCGGGCGTTTTCGTCCATTGTCACTTGAAGCCGACTCAACTAGCCACATGTGCTCTTGGGAGTTTAGGGTCTTAAGTTTCCCCGCGAGATTTGTTCTGCCAATGGGGGCTGCCTTTACATGGAGGCCTAAGCTACCGTTGCAAGAAACAAACGTCTACCCATTTTGGCTTGATGTCATGAACGACGTCTTTGTCGAAAACGCCCCAATCGTCAGATGTTCGAAAGAAGTCACGCTGTCGGAACGGCTGCCGGTTGAGGGACGACCATACGCTTTTGGAATCGTGCATATGCCCACGGAGGACGATCGACAGACAACTATTGGCCCCATTACGCCCTTGGAGGGTGAGCTTGAAACATATGTTGAGGCCTTAGCTGAAAAGTTGGGGACAACAACATCCAGCGTACCACAATGAGTAGCTATGGCGCGCTGCCTTAACAAGCTTGACGCACTACGGATGAATGGCACACGAGTCAGCCTATGATAAGAAAAGCGGTGAAATGGGCACGGTGGTCAACATTTTGCGTGGAAATCATTGGTTTAGCGGCTTCGGCCTATTTGGTCCTTATTTCTTTCAAGGTCCTCTATCCTGGTGATGTGCCGTGCCCACGAAGCAAACTGTTTCATTGCACTTCTGTGCTGCGCGGGGAATGGAGCAAAATCGGCCCAGTTCCTATTTCGGTTTTAGGATTACTATATTTTCTCATCCAAGCGTTTCTCTCCGCTGCTGCCGAACGAGATCGCTTGTGGATTCATCGCGCGAAAGTGTTGTTGGGGACAGGGGCGTTAGTCTTCGTAGCTGCCTTGCGGGCCATTGAATTCGTTTGGCTCAAGGGGATCTGCCCATGGTGTTGGGCCGTCGCTCTCATCACGTTGCTGGAGCTTGTGCTCTGTTATCCGCTTGCGTCACCGCCGCTACCGCGAGCCAGCTGGGGAAGGCGAATTGCCTATACTCTCGGCGCTTTCGTGGGGTGCGCTGTCATTGCTGTCGTTATCGGATTTATGATTTACGAACGCGAACAACAGCAAGCACGAAAGGAGCTGAGAACCGAGAAAACGTCCAGGCCCGCAGTGCAGCCCAGCCCTTCCTCAACTCCAACTAAAACGGTGGCACAAACACCCACCCCACCGCTCCCCTCGCCTTCACCCACAAAGCCGCGCAACGAGCCACCACGCAATGAGGGAGAGGTCGAGGATGGTGTACCTTTGACAAATGACGTAAAGCTTCTTGTGCGCCACGGATGGACCGTTGCCGCAGCAACGGAATCGGTCAACCGTCTGATACGCGAAGATGCGCCCGTTCTTCTTCTCGTGTTCGACCCGTGGTGCGAAGAGTGTCAGGCGTTTATACGAGGCGGACTTGAAAACGATGAGATCCGGAAACTTCCCGTGAAACTGGTGGCAATTGAACAGACCAGCCTGACAGGAAAACTAAGTGGTGAAGTCCAAAATGTCCCCACACTCATGCTCATTGATCGCCGAGAAAACATCCTCTTCAAGCATGTGGGACGCATGGGCACGCGGGAGCTTATTGATGCTATTGAGAAGCATTTGCAACCGTAGTTAACGCAACGTCGCACAACATCTGCAGGGTCATGGAAGAAGTTCGGGCAAAGTTGCACTAGGGTAATTTTTCCGTGGTTGCAATGTTTTTGAGGCGTTCTCTAGTGCTTGCTCTTGTCAAACATCCCCTGAATAGCCTGCTGCAAGTCCGCAGGCATAAGAAAGACTTTCGCATTCGGGCTGTGTGCAAGACGATCCAAGGCGGCCAAATAGCGTTCACCCAGCAGATACCACATTGCTGCGGGATTATCGCCAACGCTCTGCGCAACTTGGCGAATGGATTCAGCCGAAGCCTGCGCAAGGGTTATGCGAGCCTCTGCGTCGCGGCGGGCAGCTTCAAGACGGGCTTCAGCCTGAAGGATAGCGGGCTGTTTTTCCCCCTCGGCGCGAGTTACCATCGCTTTGCGCTCACGTTCCGCTGCGGCCTGTTGCTCCATTGCTTTCTGCATGGAAGGCGAGGGACGGATGTCTTGAATCTCAACCGATTTCACAGTGACCCCCCAGTCAGCCGCTTCGTCAACGATTGCTTCGCGTAGACGAGCCTTTATCCTGTCACGTGACGACAGTGCTTCGTCTAACTCCATTTCGCCAATAATTGAGCGCAACGTGGTCATGATAAGGTTTCGTATGGCTTGGGCGAAGCTGGTGACTCCGTAAGCGGCCTTGATGGGATCTGTAACGCGGACGAAAGCCACTGCATTTGTGAGAATAACAGCATTGTCGCGCGTAATGACTTCCTGTTCTTCGATGTCGAGAATAAGATCCTTCGTGACCATTCTGTAGGTCACACGGTCAATAAAAGGAACGACAATATTCAGCCCCGGGTGAAGTTTCGAATGAAACTTTCCCAACCGTTCCACAAGCCACTCTTCCCCTTGCGGCACTATGCGAACCATAAGGCCGAAAAGAATAAGGACGAAGATGGCTAAAAGGATAAGAACTGCGACGAGGATTTCCATGTACCCACCCTCCAAACTTAGGAGATTTCGATTTCTCTCTCGACCCGAACGAGCTGCCCTTCTACGGAGGTTACCTTGACCCGCGCGCCCGCAGGAATCAGCTCATTGGCAATACACGGCCATTCATCACTTCCAAGAACCGGCTTTTGGAAACGGACGCGTCCGCGATCAACGGGCGAAACTTCACTAACCAAAACACCAACCTGCCCCACCACATCTCCCGTGGCTGTTCCCACAGGCATAACGCCACGTTTTGGGGAATAAAAATAACGAAATATGCCAAAGAACAGCACGCTCATGGCAATCCAAAGAATGAGCTGAGCAGGTAACGACAGCGCCCCTATCATTAACAAAATAGAAACAACGACGGCTGCTAACCCAAACCAAATCACGAAAAACGACGGGACGAATATTTCGGCTAGACAAAGAACAAGACCAAAGACCAGCCATATTACCCACGCGGGAAGTCCATGAGACGTCATTTTACCCACC
>JANZZJ010000120.1 GCA_026419455.1 Candidatus Sumerlaeaceae bacterium
GCCTCATAGCGGACATAGCACTGCTCATCAACGTCCTCATTATCTTCGCGTTCATGAGGCTGGCAAGTGCCACGCTTACGCTCTCGGGTATAGGTGGTATCCTTCTGACGGTCGGAATGGCGGTTGATGCGAATATTCTCATTTATGAACGTATCCGCGAAGAGCTCGCCACAGGCAAGACGTTGAAACAAGCCATCCATCTCGGTTTCGGGCGGGCTTTCTCGGTGATTTTCGACGCAAACCTCACCACATTGATTTCAGGCCTCACACTTTTGCAATTTGGCACGCAGTCGGTGAAGGGGTTCGCCCTGTCGCTGAACATTGGTATCTTGGCCACCCTTTTCACGGGCCTTTTCTGTACCCATGCGCTTGTTGATGCGTATGTGGCGTGGCGCAAGTACATTTCCTTTGGGAAATTCCAGTGGCTCAAACCTGGCGTTTATCTCGATTTCCTCGGGCTACGTAAGTACTCCTACATCTGGTCGGGGGGGCTGTTTCTGGCAAGTCTCCTCTATGTCCTGCCCTTTGGTCCATTCCCGGGTTCGAATTGGGGAGTAGATTTTGAAGGTGGACTGCTAACCGACGTCCAGCTTTCGAAACCCATGAGCGTCCAGCAACTGCAGGCTGCATATGGCGATTGGCGCATTCAGAAAGTCGCCGGAGAGAACATGTATCTCATCCGCATGAAATTTACCGCCGGTGATAAAGACCAAATCGCTAAAACGCAGACAGAGGTCCAAAACCGTCTGGATAAGGTCGTAGGGGCGGGGAATTATAAGATCCTTGGTTCAGAATCGGTGAGCAACGAGGTAGGAAGCGAATTTACGCGAACAGCGATCATCGCCTGTATCATTGCTTCCGTTGGCATCCTCGTCTATATGTGGTTCCGATTCGAGTTCCTCTTTGGCCTGGCTGCCGTCATCGCGCTTTTCCACGATCTGATCATTACTTATGGCGTCTTCAACATGCTGGGGGATGTCAAATGGGCGGGAGAAGTCACGCTCGATGTTGTTTCGGCCCTGTTGGTAATTCTGGGCTATTCAGTGAACGACACGATCATCATTTTTGACCGGGTGCGAGAAAACATGAAATTGCATCCGGCCACTCCCCTGCGAGACCTCATCAATAGGAGCATTTGCGAGTCGTTGAACCGCACAGTGAATACCGTTGGCACGGTGATATTTGTGCTCGTCACTATGCTCCTGATCGGCGGCAAGGGGCTGCACGACTTCGCCCTTGTGCTTCTTATCGGCATCATTAAGGGGACTTACTCGTCAAGCTTTGTGGCAAGCCCCTTGCTGTACGATCTGACCAACTACGCAAAGCGGCGTCAGGTGAAACAATCGGGTGCTCAGCGCATCAGCCCCATGCTGAAAGGCAACGCTTAGGAGCAAGCAAGTGTGGGGAAAGCTTCACGCTTAGGTTGGGCACTCGAGGAGAAGTCGCAACGAGAAGCAGGTGGGGCGCTGTGGCGTCATTATGTGGTTGGCGATGTGCATGCCAGGCCGCGGCGGCACCGTGGGGCGGTGGTGTTTCATTAGGGTGAACAAAAAAAACGCTGAGCGATGAAGGAGAACAGGCGTGAAAGAGTACGCACCGAAACAAATTCGTAATGTTGCTTTTGCGGGGCACACCGGCTCGGGGAAAACGACGCTTACCGAAGCCATTCTCTATAATTTGCAGCTCACGGATCGCATGGGCCGCGTCGAAGATGGGAACACCGTCTCCGACTACGATCCTGAAGAGCAAAAGCGCCTAATGTCGATTAACGCCTCCCTCATTCCTGTGGAATATCGGGGTCACAAAATCAATTTTCTCGATCTGCCAGGCTATCGGGATTTTGTCGGCGAAATTCGCAATGCGATGCGTGTTTCCGATGCCGTCGCCATTGTGGTTGATGCGTCGGGAGGCATCGAAGTGGGCGCAGAGCTGGCATGGGAGTATGCCGATGAGTTCAAGCTGCCTCGTGTGGTTGTGCTCAACAAGATGAACCGCGAGCGTGCGAACTTTCAGCAGGCACTCAACGAAGTGAAAGAGTCTTTTGGGTGCCGGACCGTTGTAGTGAGTTTCCCTGTAGGTGCCGGTGCCGATTTCAAAGGCGTGGTCAACGTGCTTACGGGCAAAATGTCCGTGGGGGCTAACGGGAAAGCTCAAGTTCAGGATGTCCCCGCAGAAGCCAAGGACGAATGGGAAGCGCTGCGTGCCGAGCTCATCGAGGCTGCTGCCGAGGGCGATGATGAACTTACCATGAAGTTTCTCGAAGGCGAAACTCTCTCGCCCGAAGAAATCGTTCGCGGGTTAAAAGGGGTCATACTCGCTGGACGTGTTGTTCCTGTGTTGGCTGCCTCTGGAAGCATCGGAGCGGGAGTTATGGATTTCCTCGACTTCGCGGTGGATGTCCTTCCTGCGCCTGCAGAACGCGCTCCCTTCATGGCAAAGTCTGTGGATGGCAGTCAGGATATTTCTCTCGACTACGATGAAAACGCACCTACGGTCGCGTTCGTTTTCAAGACGGTCAGCGACCCTTATGCTGGCCGTCTGACCTTCTTCAAGGTTTTGCGTGGCCAGGTTGCCAACGATACAGTGCTGCTTAACGTTGGCCGCAGCGTGGAGGAAAAGGTTAGCCACCTCATGACTGTTCGAGGCAAGAAGAGTGATCCGGTCAATCGCGCACTTGCTGGCGACATTGCGGTGTTGGCGAAACTTTCGAGCACGTTCACGGGCGACACGCTGTGTGATCCCAAAAATCCAGTAAAAGTGGAGCCGACGCCGATGCCCCCGCAGACGGTACAGATGGCGGTGGTTGCAAAATCCAAGGAAGACGAAGAAAAAATCGGCATGGCGATGCATCGCCTCATCGAACAGGATCCTACTCTCACTCTGTATCGTGATCAAGCGGTTCGCCAAACGATTCTCTGTGGCATGGGCGACACACATCTTGAGGTGGCTGTGTCGCGTCTACGTGCGCAGAGCAAAGTCGAGGTCGAACTTGAGGTTCCTAAGGTTCCGTATCGCGAAACCATCACCAAGGTTGCCCAAGGTCAGGGAAAACACAAAAAGCAGTCCGGAGGACGTGGTCAGTTCGGGGAATGCTGGCTCCGTCTCGAGCCGCTGCCTGAAGGTTCCGGTTTTCAGTTTGAATGGCAGATCGTTGGCGGAGTGATTCCGACAAAGTTCCAGCCATCGGTGGAAAAAGGAATTATTCAGGCTATGGAAAAGGGTGTGCTTGCTGGCTATCCCGTCGTGGATGTTAAGGCGATCTGTTACGACGGAAAAGACCACCCGGTGGACTCGAGCGACATGGCCTTCCAGATCGCCGCGTCAAAAGGCTTCAAGAATGTGGCGAAAGAAGCGAACCCCATCCTTCTCGAGCCTATCTACAAAGTGAAAGTCGTCGTTCCCGAACAGTACATGGGCGACGTGATGGGCGACCTGAATTCGCGCCGAGGGCGCATTCTTGGCATGACCTCGCACGGCCGCAAACAAGTCATTGAAGCACTGGTACCGCTTGCGGAAATGTTCGAGTATTCCAAACAGTTGCGCTCTATGACCCAGGGACGGGGAACTTACGAAATGGTCTTCGATCATTACGAGCGCGTTCCTGCAGAAATTCAGGCAAAGGTGGTGGCCGCTGCTAAACCCGAAGCCGAGGAGGAAGAGGAATAACCCGCCAGGCTTGCGGAAAAATCTGGGAACAATGAGGGGCGCGAAGGTGGGCTTTGCGCCCCCTTTTGCTTGCAGTGCCAAGCAGCCTGGAGAAGCATAGTGCTGCAAAAGTTGTCGTTGCACTTCTTTCGCTCAACTCACTAGTGGTAGTTCACGCGTGCAGCGTTTGCATGTTTTTTGGGAGCGCAAGTACTCGGTGATGAAGTCGTCGGCGTGGAAAACAACTGGAGTATGGCTCTGCCTGTTTGTTGTCTTCACGCTGTTTATTGTCGCGAACAAGGGGTGGGGTGTTTTTCTCAACTACTTCCTCTTGGGTTTGCCGCAGGGGGCGATCATCGCGGCTATCGCCGTCGGCTATTCGATGGTCTACGGCATCATTCAGCTTATCAATTTCGCCCACGGCGAAGTGTTCATGTTTTCGGCATATTTCCTTCTCATGTTTCTCATCCCGCCGGATTCGCCGCATTCGGTGGCGCCGCGCATTATCACGGCAATCGTCGGCCTTATCATTGCGGTAGCAGTATATAGCGCTTTGGGGGAGCGCCGTTCGCCTCGGTGGCGTGGCTTGATTGCGCTGGTGATCGCTTGCGTTGTGGCTATTGCAAATTACCGCTTGCTCCCTGCGTGGGGCGGAAAACCAGTGATTCCCTTTTTTGCGGCCTATGGTCTGGCAATTGTTTATGCCTGCTGTCTCGGTGTGACGATGGATCGGCTCGCGTACCGGCCGTTGCGTTCCTCCCCGCGTCTTATTCCGCTCATCACGGCTATTGGATTGTCGCTGCTTCTGCAGAACGTCGCCCAGGTGACGTGGGGCAGTGCGAGCCGGTTCTTTCCTGCCTCAGCCACGCCCACATTTTTTTCTGGGCAGCGGCTCGCCCTGGCCACCGTCGGCGACACGCGGTTGGAGCTTTCCGTGTTGGACGCTCTGATCATATTGGTCGCCGTGCTATCCATGGCAATCCTGCAAACGTTTGTGTTGCGCACGCGCATGGGAAAGGCCATGCGTGCGTGTGCACAAGACCGTGTGACGGCGAGCCTCATGGGAATTCGCGTGGATACCGTGGTGGCGCTGGCGTTTGCCATCGGGGCAGGACTTGCTGGATTAGTGGCGCCGCTGTACGTTCTGCGTGGCACCCCCCTTTATCCGCAGATGGGCTACATTGTCGGAATTCTTGCTTTTGCGTCAGCAGTGCTTGGTGGTATTGGCAACCTCACTGGCGCCATGATCGGGGGCATGATTATTGGAATCATCTACAGCTTTGTGCCGCTATTCGATGCATTTGACACCTTTCCGATCTTTCACACTCTGGAGGAGTGGGGATGGGTGACGAGCAGCGGTTTTCAGCAATTTGTGGCAGCGTTTGGACGTCCCAGCCAATATCAGCTCGGCGTCGCTTATGCTTTCATGATCCTTGTCATTGTGTTCAAACCCACTGGACTGCTGGGTAAGGCAGCAGCGAAACGAGCGTGAGGAAATGATCATGAAGACACTGTCGGCGAGAGGATGGCGCGTACTTGCCGGAGTGGCTTTTTTCCTGTTCGCGTTCTTTTTCCCTATGGTGGTGAAGTTATTCGTCGCTACGGCCGCGGTGGCTCCCGTCCTCAACGTAGCGATTCTTGCTGCCACCGCAGCCATCGCTGCCCTCGGCCTCAACATCATCGTGGGCTATTGCGGACTGCTCAACCTCGGCTTCGCAGGATTTATGCTTATCGGTGCTTACACTGCGGGGATTCTCATGAAAGAATATGGCTGGAGTTTCTGGATGGCCGCGCCGGTGGCTGCTGCGCACGGGGCACTGTGGGGAATTATTCTCGGCATACCCACGCTACGCCTCGTGGGTGACTATTTCGCCATAGTGACGTTTGGTTTTAGTGAACTTGTAATCATGGTAGCCAAAAACTGGGTAAATGTGACTCGAGGACCCGCTGGCTACCCTGACGTCCCACGCCCCGTTCTGGATTTCTCGTGGGTGGCATCTGTCTTTGGTGCTGCGCCCGAGAAATTTCGGCTGGTTTTCACCGGTGTTGATCGCGTGCCCTATTGGTATCTTGCGGCGTTTCTTTTAGGGGTGTGCATGCTCATTTCAGACCGGCTTTCGCGCTCACGCGTAGGGCGGGCATGGCTCGCCATTCGCGAGGACGAAGTCGCAGCTGAGGCTTGCGGCATTGATGCGCGATGGTATAAAACCATGGCCTTTGCAACGAGTGCCGCCATCGGCGCGCTGGCCGGAGCCTTCCAAGCGTCGTATCTTACCCTGGTGGACTATCGCAACTATGAGTTCATGACGAGTGTCTACGTGCTTTGCTATGTGGTGCTTGGAGGAATGGGTACCGTTCTTGGGCCCGTCATTGGGGCCACAATTCTTGTTTCTCTTGTCGAACTTCTGCGAACAAGTCCGCTAAAGTATCTGGCAGATCTCATGGTGTGGTGGCCGCCCGTGCAAAAATGGCTGGCATCGGTGCCGTGGGTTCCTGACATGCGACTCATCATTTACGGCATTATTCTGATTCTCATGATTCGGTTCAGACCCGAAGGGATTGTCAGCAGCCGTGTGCGCGCCCGTGAGCTTCACACTCACTTCGAGCCGGGTGAGGAGGACGGCTTGTCGCTCTACGTGCTCCATTCCCGATGAGCACTTGACACCGCCAACGAATGCTTCGGCTTATCTGATGGTTCGAACCATACATCCCAAAACGACGAAGGAGCAAACATGCCGCAACGCACGCTCATTTTGGTAAAACCCGACGGAGTTCGTCGCGGCCTTATTGGCGAAATTATTTCGCGTTTCGAGCGCAAAGGATTGCGCATTGTCGCTATGAAAATGTTGCGTTTCACGCCGGAGCTGGCGCGCAGGCACTACGAGGAACACGTCAACAAGCCATTTTATCCAGCGTTGGAACAGTTCATTCTCAGCGGTCCGGTGGTTGCGATGGTCGTTGAAGGCGAAGACGTTGTGGAACTCACGCGCTTAATGATGGGCAAAACGAAACATACTGAAGCGGCCCCAGGAACAATCCGCGGCGATTTTGCGTTTTCGACGACGGAAAATCTTGTCCACGGAAGCGATTCGCCGCAGCGGGCAGCGATCGAGATCGCTAATTTCTTTCATCCCGACGAGATCGTCGGGTGATGTCGCCCATCACCTCGTCATGAGCAAGAATTTGCATTGTCAATCTGTTGGGACTGCGATCAAATAGCACCTCCATGAAGGAGCAGGTTCGTCAGCCGAGCGCCGACACACCTCTTCTGCGCCAGTATCTGCGTATCAAGGCGCAGCATCCGGATCATATTTTGTTTTTCCGCTGCGGCGATTTTTATGAAATGTTTTACGACGACGCCAAGGTGGCCGCTCAAGTGCTCGGCATCGCGCTCACCAGCCGCGGCAGCGACGCGCAGGGCCAACCTGTGCCACTTGCGGGAGTGCCTTATCACGCTGTTGAGCCTTATCTAGCCAAGATGATCCGTGCTGGCTTCAAAGTGGCCATCTGCGAGCAGATGGAGAACCCCAAATACGCCAAGGGGGTGGTGCGTCGCGAGGTCGTCAGAGTTATTACTCCTGGCACAGTCGTTGAGGAGAATATTCTCGATAACAAATCTAATAACTATCTTGTTGCCATATTTGCAGCTCAGGATGCTTATGGCCTAGCAGCTTTGGAATTTTCTACAGGTGACTTTTCCATTGCAGAATTCCGCGGTAAGGACGCTACCCAGCGGCTGGCCAACGAGGTCGAGCGCCTTGAACCCGCTGAACTCGTGGTTCTTCGTGATCAGCGGAAGACCATCGAGGAATTATTAGGGTGGCTGCGCGATACAGATGAACTTCCCATGGCGCCTGCCGCTGGAGAAACTCCCGCGATCGGTGAAGAAAAACCGCGCCATCCGCCGGAAAAACGTCCTTCTGTAGCAGTAGTGGATGGACCTCTCTCCCCGATGTATGCCCAGCAAATGCTGTGCCGCCAGTTTGGCGTGCATGACCTTAGCGGCTTTGGCGCGGAGGGACTTGAGCTTGCACTGTGCGCCGCGCAGGCTGTGCTAACTTATTTGCAGCAAACCCAAAGTGCCCGCCTTGCACATCTGACTAGCCTGCGCGTTTACGAGCCTGGGGCATACATGATGCTCGATGTCACCACGCAGCGTTCGCTGGAGCTGGTAGCGAACATCTCTGATGCAACCCGTCGAAACACCCTTCTCGAAATTCTGGATCAGACCGTCACCGCAATGGGAGGACGACTCTTACGCACATGGATTCTCAAACCCTTACGGGTGCGTGAGGAAATTGAGAAGCGGTTGGATGCTGTGCAGGCGCTAGTTGAGCACTATAGCTTGCGCCAGCGCCTTGTGGAAGCGTTGCGTGGAATCGCCGATCTTGAGCGTATTGTAGGGCGCGCTGTCTGTAAAGCAGCCAATCCTCGGGATCTGCTGGCATTGCGCCAGTCATTGGAGGCAGTCCCGAAGATTCAGTCACTTCTAACAGAGTCAGCGCACAGGGGGTTGTTGGGTGAAATTGCTAATAAGCTTAATTGCTTGCCAGAGCTTGTTGCTCAATTGCGCGCAATCGTAGATAGCCCGCCTATTACCGTTCGTGAGGGTGGGATCATCGTCGACGGATTTGATCCGAAGCTTGACGAACTGCGTTGCGTAGCACGCGATTCCAAGTCGTGGATTGCCGGAATGCGACAGGCAGAAATTGAACGGACCGGCATACCGAATCTCAAAATTGGGTATAACAAAGTTTTTGGCTACTACATCGAGGTAACAAACTCCTATCTCGACCGGGTTCCGCCGACATACATCCGCAAGCAGACGCTGGTGGGTGCAGAACGGTTTTTTACACCTGAACTTAAGGAAAAAGAAGAGATCATTCTCCACGCCGAGGAGCGGATTCAGGAACTGGAGTTCGAAATTTTTGAGAGGCTTCGCGAGGCAGTGTGCAATTGTGCGCGCGAGATTCAGCAGACAGCAACTGCTTTAGCCCATTTGGACGCACTGCTCTCGCTAGCGCGTGTTGCTGTCGGGGGTAATTACACGCGTCCGAAAATCGTGCCTAATGATGAACAGTGTGCGCTGAGCATCATTGAAGGCCGCCATCCGGTTCTTGAGCTACTGGATTTGGGGCAGCCGTTCGTGCCCAACGATGTTCGCTTGGACCATCGGGAAAATCAAATTCTTCTCATCACGGGGCCGAACATGGCCGGAAAGAGCACGTTCATCCGCCAAGTCGCGCTAATTGCGCTCATGGCGCACATCGGCTCCTTCGTGCCAGCCCGCCAAGCGACCATCCCGATTCTTGATCGCATTTTCACGCGTGTAGGCGCGATGGATCAAATCGCGCGTGGCCAAAGCACGTTTCTTGTGGAAATGAGCGAGACGGCGAACATACTCAACAATGCCACGAATGAGTCGCTCGTGATCCTTGACGAAATTGGTCGAGGCACTTCCACGTACGATGGGCTTTCGATTGCTTGGGCTGTTGTGGAGTATCTGCATAACACCAAGGGGCGTCAGCCACTTACACTTTTCGCCACTCACTATCACGAACTCACAAGCCTAGAAGATGTGCTTGCCCGGGTGAAAAATTTCAATGTCGCCGTGCTTGAGGAGGAGGATCGGGTAGCATTTCTTTATAAGATTGTGCGTGGGGCCACAGATCGCAGCTATGGCATTTATGCCGCTCAAGTTGCCGGGCTTCCGCGCGTCGCTATTCGCCGTGCGAAGGAAATTCTTCGCAGTCTCGAAGAGGGAACGGACATTCGTGTGCGGGGTGCCACGCCGTCGCACCACGAGCACGAACGAACCGTGCAGCTGACATTCTTCGATCTGTTAGAGGACCCTATTGTCCAGCGTTTGCGCGAAGTGGATGTTAATAAGCTAACACCCCTAGATGCCCTAGCACTTTTGGCAGAGCTTTCCGAGCAGGCCAGACGCCAGCGAAGCTGAGTAAATTAGTTCTCGCCCCCTCTTTTTTCTTTCTCGAGGCTTTCGTTGAGGTACTTCAGCACGCTTTGGAATCGCGCTTCGTTTTCGCTGTCGATTTCACACAGCTTCTGGTGGGTCTCAATCATGTGAACGATGCGCTCGATTTTTGAAACTTCCTCGACCTTCTCCTCTTGGAATGCGCTGTCGGGGGCCATAGTCTCGGCAGTTTCAGGCTTAGCTTCACGCATCTCTACAAAGTGACTTACCCCCAGCGTTGTCAGAAGCCTGCGTGTGTGTTCATTGGCGTTAGTGATAATGAGCATACGTCCACATTCTTTTTTCTGACGCAGAGCGACGCTTGCCAAAGCTCCGAGAAAGGTGGAGTCCATTGTCTTACATTTTTCCAGATCCACTATGAAGAAGTATTTGCCTGCTCCATAGTGGTCCGCAAATCGGTCAGCTAGCTTTTTAAACGCAATGCTGTTGGTGAAGCTTCCTGCGCCATGAATTTGGAGCACGATGATGCCCTCACCAAGTTCTGCAAAGCGCAAGGAATCGTAATCCGCCGTGGATTTCTGTTGTTCGCTGGCACTCATGATGGTCATGCCTCTTTGTCCCCTATGATCTGAACGTAAAAGGACCGCTGCCGCGGCCCATCGAATTCGCAGAAGAAAATCCCCTGCCAGGTACCCAGCACGAGGCGCCCTTTGTGAATAATCAGTGTTTGAGAAGGCCCGAGGAGCGAACACTGAATATGGGAATCGCTGTTGCCCTCGCTGTGCGCATAGTTGGCATGTTCAGGGACAAGTTTCCCAAGAGCCATTCCCAGATCGCGGACAACGTCGGGATCGGCGTGCTCGTTGATGGTAATCGCTGCCGTGGTATGCGGGCAGTAAACCACGCAAATCCCCTCCTTCACCCCGCTGGTTAACACTGCTTCGCGCACCTGCGGAGTGATGTCCAGAAACTGGCGCCGCGTTGTTGTCCGAATGCTGAATTCTTTCATGGTTCCGTCAGATTTTGACCATTGAAGCTAGTCTTGGATCGGAACAAAAATCACGCCAAAAATGCAGCAGAACCGTCGTGACGAATCGCGAATTGACTAGCGCTTGAACCAACGTGAGATAGACAAGAAGCGCTCAACTTTTTGAAGAAAATTAAATTTTGCATTCGAGTTTGGGGCAATCGCTATGACAACCATGCGGGCAATGGTCTTACCAAAACCTGGACAACCACTTGTCCTCGATTACCGTCCGCGCCCTCAACCGGCTGCCGGAGAAATCCTTGTCAAAGTGGAAGCCTGTGGGGTGTGCCGAACTGACCAGCACATCGCCGACGGAGAGCTGCCGCCGCCCCCACGCCTTCCACTAGTGCTAGGCCATGAAATTGTCGGAATCGTTGCTGGGCTGGGCGAAAACGTTCGCGAGTTTGAGATTGGCCAACGCGTCGGCGTTCCATGGCTTGGGGCGACGTGTGGTCGCTGTTGGTACTGTGTGCATGGCAGAGAAAAT
Organism: Candidatus Sumerlaeaceae bacterium; assembly: GCA_026419455.1. GTDB lineage: Bacteria > Sumerlaeota > Sumerlaeia > Sumerlaeales > Sumerlaeaceae > DRVG01. The sequence goes on from JANZZJ010000120.1 coordinate 11,095, forward strand.
TTGTGCGATAGCCCCACCTTTACCGGCTACACCCGCGATGGCGGCTATGCGGAATTTACTGTCGTGGACGCGCGCTTCTGTTTTGGCCTGCCGCCCCGTGGCGACGCGGTGCATACAGCGCCGTTTCTGTGCGCTGGACTCATTGGTTACCGGGCGTACTCGTTCGTGCCTGCTGATGCACTCCGGATTGGTCTTTATGGCTTCGGAGCAAGTGCGCACATCCTTGCGCAACTGGCGTTGGCGCAGGGCAGAGAGGTGGCGGCGTTTGTCCGCCGTGGCGACGAAGAAGGCAAACGTTTTGCCATTGAGCTAGGCTGCTCGTGGGCAGGCTGGAGCGATGAAATGGCGCCTCATGAGCTTGATGCCGCCATCATTTTTGCTCCCGTCGGTGCCCTCGTTCCTGCTGCCCTCCGCGCCGTGAGAAAAGGCGGTGTCGTTGTGTGCGCAGGCATCCACATGAGCGATATACCATCGTTTTCTTATCGCGATCTCTGGCACGAGCGGGTGATTCGGTCGGTGGCGAATTTGCAGCAACGTGATGGCCACGCGTTTTTCCGTGCCATTGAGAACCTCACCATTCGCACTCACGTGCAGGTGTTTCCTCTCGAACAGGCAAACGATGCCCTCAACGCATTGCGGCAAGGGCGCCTCCAGGGAGCGGCCGTGTTGGTTCCATGACTACAAAAAAGAGCGGCGTTCGCCGTTAAGCGACATTTTACTCATCGCGACCCAGCCATCGCTATTTTGACGCACAACACATCACCAATAGTCGGGAGTACCCTCTTAACGGTCAACGGGTGTCCTGTAGAGGTTCTCGAGCAGTGGCTACTACTCCTGGGGCATGGAGCGTGCCCGTTTTGCCACACTAAAGAGCCAGCGGATTTCTTTGGGGTCAGGACTACTGGGAGTTTCTGTGACCATGGGAATTCCGCGCAACCTTGCGTCGGTCACCAGCCGGCGAAACGCCTGCTGCCCGATCAGGCCCTTTCCTATGTGTTCGTGTCTGTCGAGTCGCGAACCGCAGCGACCTTTGGAATCGTTGAGATGAATGGCGCGCAAAAGCCCGCGACCCAGAGCTGCATCGAAATCACGCCACAGGTTTGCATATCCCTCAGCGGTTCGAAGGTCGTAGCCAGCAGCAAATACGTGGGCCGTATCGAGGCAGACGCCAAGTCGGCGCCGGCGGCTCGTTTGGGCTATAATAGCGCGAAGCTCTTCGAACGTCGCTGCGAGGGCGGTTCCCTGTCCCGCTGTTGTCTCAAGTAGCAGATGGCACCGACACTTGCCCACCTGGTCAAATATTTCGTCGAGCGCACGCGCTACATTCTGAATGCCCGCCTCAGTTCCCAATCCCCCGTGGGCTCCTGGGTGTATGACAAGCGAGTCCACTCCTAAAGCTTCGCAACGCCGAAGTTCATCCACGACGTCTGCGATGGATTTGTGCCGAACGACAGGATCACCACTCGCAAGGTTGATGAGGTAAATGGCGTGAGCGATGACACACTTGACCGACGAATTGCGTCGTGCCTCTTTGAACATTTTTATCTCAAGCGAATCAAGAGGCGGGAAATCCCACCGCGTGTTGCCCTTGACGAAGATTTGTATTGCCGTGCACCCGTGCTCAGCACCGCGTTCGATGGCTTTATGCACACCACCGGCGATGCTCACGTGTGCTCCGAGAAGTAGTGGTGGAGCGGAATTGAGGCAGCAAGGCCGCCTATCGGACTTCGCCATAAACGATCTCCTTTGCGCGAGTCCACACCGCATCAAACATCGCCTCGGTTAGCCGTTTCGTGCTCGTGTTCTGCTGGCTGGGATGAAAGGAGCAGAGGAGTACCGGGGCTCGCATGGGATGAAACTCTGCCCCATGGGCAAATTTCCATGAGCGCAGATCGTCAGCGCGAACGAACGCCCGTGCAAATCGTTTCCACCAGTTAAAAGCCACATGACCGAGGACAACTACACAGCGTAGGTTTGGCCAGAGAAGTTCTATTTCGCGCTCGAGGTACGGCCGGCAGTTCTCAATTTCTTCCGGCAAGAGACGGTTTTGCGGAGGCGCGCACCGCGCAACGGCCGTGATGTAGCAGTCGCGCAGTTGCATGGCGTCGGTGCGCGAGCGCGAGTGGGGGTGGCTAGCAAATCCGGAGCGATGCAACGCGCGAAAAAGCCACTCGCCCGAGCGGTCGCCTGTGAAGATGCGTCCCGTACGGTTGCCTCCATGGGCTGCAGGCGCTAGCCCAATGACCAGCAGGCGTGCCGCCGGATCGCCAAAACCCGGCACGCCTCGCTGCCAGTATTCTTCTCCCTGAAACCGTCGTGGTGGACGCGTTGCAACTGCTTGGCGCCACGCCACGAGGCGCATGCAGCGGTGGCAGTTCGAAATTTCCTGAGCAATAGCCCGCAGGGCTTCATCAGCCGCAGCGTGCAACGAATTCACATCTTGCATTACTCACGAGATACGAATGCCGACAATTTCTCTATCACGCCGCGGAAAGATGAGGCGCAATAATCATGAAAAAATTGGCGAATGAAGCTCGAAGAGCTCGCGCATAAAAACGCTGTGCATTGGTTCCATCACGTCGGAGTAGTGATTCGTGTCGGACTATCAACTCAGAGAGTTCGTGTGTTTGCGCTGCGGCAACTGTTGTCGCGGGGAAGGCATAGTGCGTGTGGGGCTCGCAGAAGCTCTGCGCATTGCGGACTATTTGGGCGTTTCTGTGAATGAGTTTTTTGAACGCTATACGAAGGAGCCCGAAACACGAGACGATGCTGCGAAAGGCCTGCGTTGGCTTCTCAACAAGCCAGGGTCGGATCAAGAGTGCATTTTTCTAGAAGAGAATTGTTGCCGGATCCATACCGTGAAGCCAGAAAAATGTCGGACTTTTCCTTTGGCGTGGCGCACGCGCGATGTCCTGACTTACTGCGCAGGCTTGCGGGCATAATCCTGCTTCTGCCCCCATAGCGCTGAATCCAAGTTGGAAGTGCATGTCTGGGCTTTCGTAAGCGTGGAGAGGCTGCCTTCACGGTCGCACAATCGTTTTTTTGCTCACAAGGGGCGTGGCTTCTGTGCCGCAAGCGGTGAAGGCGCTGAGGTACCTCATCGTTGCGTTGTCAAAGCTTTTTTCCCGTATCGTTTCACCCAAAGATGCACTTTGCGCGTTGTTTCAGTTTCTACTTGCACAACAGGCTCTTTTGGTCGACGCGGAGACATCACCAATTCGACACGGCGCGTAACTCATGAAGCATTTCATCGTGGAAGTTCTTTATAAGCAGCCTTATGAGACGTTTGGCGAAGCAGTGGCACTGCATCGTGCTTATCTTGACGAGGGATATAAGCGAGGAATGATTCTCTTTTCGGGGCCACTGGTTCCTCGCTTAGGGAGCATTTTTGTGGCGCGTGCCGAGAGTGCTCAGGAACTTGCCGATTTCTTCGAGCACGATCCCTACAAGACGCAAGGGCTGGCAGACTTCCGTTTCATCCAGTTCGCCCCCACCCGCTATCATCCAGCTCTCGGCGAATGGTTTGAAGAAGAGCCGTAGCAGCACGTGCTGACACGCAACGGCTGACGCTTGCGGCACGGCGCAGCTGAAGAGAAACACCGACTTTCTCGCACAATTGCCGGGGCTGGTTGTAGAAGTTTCAGCGGTGGTCAACGAGCCATTGTATTCAAAGGCCTGAACAAGAGGAGCGTAAAGATGAGTGGTCGCGTTTATTTGCTGGTGCTGCTGATTTGCACACCGATCACCCTGGCTTTAGCCCATCCGCCGGTTGTAACGTTTTCCAACGATGATGCTTCGAAATCCATCGCCATTGCCTGCAATGAAGGCACGTATAGCCGTGCACCCGTTCACGTCCATCGCAATGTTCCTGGAAACATGGTCTACTGTGTCTCGGAAGATCATAAGGAAGGAGTTCTTTATTCGGAGTCAAACCTGTGTCACGAACTGACGTCGGAAACCCTCAATATTTGGCGCAACGAGGAGGGGGAAGTTGTGGCGATGCTTATCAAACGCACAGAGGGGCGTTTGCTTATGATCGGGGAGGCGGAGTTACGCGGCAAAAGGTTCGACGTTGAGCGCACCGGCACCTACTTCATCATCTCCCAGGGCAAGTTCACGCAGCTGGCATCCACAGTGAAGCCGTATCGGATTCTTCACGTGTTTCAGGATTTTGACGGAAAACGCATTTTTGCCCGCAAAGGGGATCTTCTCATTGTTGGAGATAATTTGCAAACAAATCAATTAGAAGCTCGCATAGTTCGTGTGCAACCTGAGGGGTTGACTGAGTTGGCTCCGCAGCCAGTGGCAAACATGCCGGCAGGGGTACGAGTGCTTGATTTCTCCGAGGCATCAAATGACCTCCTGCTCGGCGGTGTGGATCCGGAGGGGAGGACATTGTTTGCGGTGGTAAACCTTGAGACAGGCGAGTCG
>JANZZJ010000135.1 GCA_026419455.1 Candidatus Sumerlaeaceae bacterium
GTATGGACCTATCCACACGCACCGAACTCTACGTGCACGGGCGGCCGGAGCCGTGCCTAAGTTAGTTTAAGAAGCTAATTGCCTGGGCTTCGCCTCAGACCCCGCTGAAAAGTCGGAGGCTAGCTTAAACTCTACCCACGCTTAATAAAGTGACCAATCTTGGACGCCAGACGCAGAAGGCGTGACCTGAGCCCACGAGGTAGCCACCCGAAGTTCGTCCAGCATGAACTGCTGGGCAGTACTAGTGGAACCTTGACGGAGATTCACGCGGCCAAGGCTAGTAAGGTCAGCTCCCGTTGCCGTCGCGGTAAGATCCGCTGTGGGCGGTGAGGCCTGACCCAAAGCGGGGTTAATCCAAAGTGAGGACACATCGTCGCCCGAAGCATTAAAAGTGTACGCGGCCACCAAAAAGACTGAGGTGCCCACGGGAAGATCCCCGCTCCAGGTGGTGGGGGCGCCGGAAAATCCCACCCCTAAATTGTATTGACCAGCGACGCTGCCAGGTCGCACAAAGACGCGGGTGCGATAGTTCGTTGAACCGGTCCCAGCAGAAGAGAAATTAAAGAAATAATCGCCCGCAGCGACATTTCCCGCATTGACGACCTCAAGAATGAACGAGGCGTACCCCGTGCCTGCCGTTTGCGCGGTGATATCCAATCCTGGATCCTCATAGCCTGAACCGTTCAACAAAGTCACCTTGCCACCCTGGGGAGTAGGTAGGCCTGCATAGGCTAGCGAACCCGCACTCACTTGCACTTGCTGCGAACTGTTACTTCCAGTCTGTGTCCACGTTCCGCCCGCAATTGAATTGCCGGTCAGGTTTCCTGCTGGATAGCTAAACGGCTCGTAAAGAGGCAGAGCGGCTTGGGCTGAAGCCATGGACGCAATTGCCGCGAATCCGGCTACAAGAATGCCAGTCCTAACGATGGTGGAAATTGGTGAGGTCATTTTTCCCTCCGAAAATTTTAGTTTTTGCACGAAAGAGGTCGTTTTGCCCGCTGGACCCCTCGTCCCGGCCTAGACGGTGGGCCTCGTCGTTTTACGACACACTCTCGCTCTTACCAAACCTTAATCTACTGCTCTTTTCAAATGAACCTATTCAAATAAAAAGTGCGACGACGTCGAGATTTTTTTGAAGTCACGTGCATGTCACACGTAAGGCATCGGGAAAGAACATCGAGGGCACTGCGAAATCAACTTTGAGCGTTTGGAAGGCGCATCGTCACCCCTGGGCCGGGCTAGGCCTTGTGCTTTTTCACTCGGATGCCACGGAAAACTTATGGGTTAAGTGCCTGCCGTACTGTGAAGGCACTGATCTTTACATATTGAACAATCAATGAGTTATATATTCCAAACCATGGCTGCCGGCGGTTTTAGCAAATTGGTGTTACGTTTCGCCCCACGCGACGCTTTTCCTTTGACACTCCATCCGAAAAAGCAATACACGTAACTATTGCGAAAATGGGGAATAAAGGAGAAAAAACGCCGGCGAAGTGACCCACGGGCGGTGTGAAGTCCTGTCCCCTTTCGCACACGAAATCAAGATAACATCATAAGAAAGGAGCGCACATCATGAAAAAGCAATTCCTCGCGTTGACGGGGGCGCTGGCAGCAGTTGCGTCCCTGAGCTACGCGATACCTTTCGACAGCTCCAGTGGTGGGCCGGAGAAAGCCACGGTCGGGCCTGATCCGGGAAATGACTACTCCACGCTTGCTGCAGCGGCTACGGCGTTCAGCTCGGTTTCGGGTGGCATCAACCGCGAATGGACGCTGGAAATCACAGGCAATCTCACCGAGACAGCCGCCAGCTACTTTGGTAATGTGTTTGGTCCCGGCGGAAAGCTCATCATCAAGCCCAAAGTCGGTACTCAGCCGACGGTGTCATTCACTATTGGGTCAGCACCGCCTGGGATTTATGGCTGCATCGTCTTCGGTGTCACCGATGGTCAGCTGCCGACGGCAGCAAACGACCGGCCGTCGAACGGGAATTTTGTGATTGACGGCTCGAACACCGTGGGTGGGACTACGCGCGATCTCACGTTCCAAATCCCAGCCACCCATAACGATCCCATGGTCCGAGTTGTCCGCATTTGGGGCGACACAAAAAACATGGTGATCAAAAACCTGCGGGTGATTAACTACGATAACTCCGGCAGTGGCCACTGCATCGGACTGGCGTCTGGCAGCACGAGCGACGCAACTCCTGTTCCTCGTAAGGTGGATGGCTTGGTGATTGATAACTGCTACCTCGAGTCCAAACCCGGTGGGACTAGCGGCTTTGGAGTGGATACAAGCATAACCGCAAATGGGAGTCTGCCGAGTGGCCAGTGTCCGAGTGACATTACGGTGCGCAACTGCACTATTGTGGCCAAGCAGCGCGGCATCTTCTTGCACATGGCCTCGGGAAACATGGAGAACAACACCATCACGCTCGCCAATGGAACCGGCACAGCGCTGAGCTACGCGGGATGTTTCGCATTCGGCAACAATAGTACGTCCGGCGGGACAGTGGTTATCCGGAACAACATCATCGAAGGCTTAGTGCCATCAACAGCGTCCGGACAGGGCCTGTTTGCCATCCTGTACGATAGCGGGATGAATGGCACCAACGTGGAAGTGTACAACAATATCCTGAAGAATTTCACCTTCAGCGCTACCACACCGGCTGACCTTATTTACCGTGGCATTAGCATTGGAACGGCTGGGTCAACTGTGAAAGTAGAGCACAACTCGTTGGATCTGCCTGCAAATAACACGGCGGTCAGTGCTGCCACAGCAGGTAATGTGGCAGGCATTGCCATTGCGGTAACAATGACCTCCCCCGCGACGGTGAAAAACAACATCGTCCGTATGGGGAACACAGGCACGACGGCGATGTGCATACGCTTGGCTGCCGCAACGAACGTGACGTGCGAAGGTAACAACCTCGTTCGCAATGGCTCGCCACTGACAGGGCGCGTTGGGTCGACGGATTATCCGACGCTGGCTGATTGGCAAGGAGCGGGCTTTGATTCGGCAGCTTCCGGTGGCCAGAGTGTGGACCCGGCAAGCGTGGTGCCGGCGTGGGATGCCAATCTGCACTTTGCACTGAAGCCCGTAGGCCTTGGCAAGGTTGCCAGCTCGACGGTGCTTACGGACATTGACGGCGATGCACGTCCGGCCACGGGTGCTTATCCGGGTGCGGATGAGCCGCCAGGACCTGCCGCAGGCGTAGCGGACTGGGCGTTGTTCTAAGCGACCCAGCGCGCGTCGAGGCGCGAAAGAAAGCGCCTTTTCGACCGTGGGCGAAAAGGTGAGTTTCTCAAGTGGGCGGTTTGTGGAACCGCCCACTTCTTTTTTGTGTGTGGATGAGAGCCGAGGGGGAAAGACGAGCTTATGAGAAAAGCCAAGAGGGTCCGAGAATGGCGAGAGAAGAGCTGCTGAGGAGTTGGCCTCTCCTTGGGTGAGGGCGACGTGTTTTTTTGCTCTTGGATGAAATGTCGAAGTAACCCTCGTTAGGCTTTTTCTATGCTCTCTCCAGCTGTTGGAAGGTTGAGTTTGAGAGAGAGGGATGTGCTTTGGGGCCAGTTTATTAGAACAAATGTTCTAAAAATGCGTATGACTATTAAAGATACACGCAAAAAATACCACACTCTTTTTCCCGAGGTCCCCTATGAGCAGGGTCAGTTGGGTAGTGCATCTCGACGGCGACGCCTTTGCCGTGAGTGTAGAGCGCCAGCTGGGACGCGCTCCGGCAGGAAGAGCTGTGTTGGTTGGCAGTGATATTGAGGGACGCGGAATGGTGGCGTGTGCTTCTTACGAAGCGCGGGCCCACGGGGTGGTTAATGGGATGCCACTGGGCCTGTCTCTTAT
>JANZZJ010000194.1 GCA_026419455.1 Candidatus Sumerlaeaceae bacterium
CTCGTGGGCTCGGAGATGTGTATAAGAGACAGACGCTGTCCACCCGATAAATTGATCCCGCGTTCTCCTAGCATTGTGTCGTAACCGTCGGGAAAGCTTTCAATTTCATCGGCAATATGGGCGAGTTGCGCTGCCCGTTCAATTTCAGCGTGTGTGGCATCCACTTTTCCAAGGGCGATATTGTTGGCGATTGTGTCGCTAAATAGCAAAGGTTCCTGCAATACCAGGCAGAGCATTTCGCGCAATTTTTTTGCAGGGACGTCGTTGATGTCCATCCCACCTATAGAAATATGGCCTCGCCCAACGAGATAAAGCTTTGCCAAAAGCACTGCCAGAGTTGTCTTACCGCTTCCGGTCGGTCCGACGATCCCCAAGGACGATTTCTCGGGAATTTCTAAAGAGAGATTTCGTAGTGCGGGAGCCCGGTCCGCCGAGTAGCAGAAGCTAAGGTTGTGCACAGAAATGCCAGCGTGCGCCGGTTGCGCGAATGACGATGGCGAGTCCTCCCGCAGAGCAGGATCGTCCGGGTGGTGCATGATCTCTTGAATACGTTCCATCGAAGCCGCCCCGCGCTGGAACAGACTTACGGTCCAGCCAAATGCCATCATAGGCCAGAAAAGCATCATTTGGATTAGCGACATCTCTACCAGCTGCCCAACTGTGACGCGATGATTGATAACAAATACCGCTCCTGCCCCAATGAGTACCATCACCGAGATGCCAGCGACGGCGTGGAGAACGGGAAAAAACGTGGACTGCAGCTGTGCCAAGTGCATGTTTCTCTTAACGTTCTCGTCGTTTAGCCGTCGAAAACGCTCGATTTCGTACGGTTCTTGGACGAACGCTTTGACTACGCGAATGCCCGCGAGGTTTTCTTGCACCATCGCGCTCAATACGGAGAAATGATCCTGAACGGAACGAAAGCGCTGGTGGATGCGATTCCCGAAATAGTTCATGATCCACGGCAGGGAAGCCAGAGGGGCTATGGCTGCCAGAGTCAGTAGCGGATCCACAAGCAACATCTTACCAATGGCGATGGGGAAAAGCAGCGCGGAATTAGAAAATTGTAGAATGCCAGGCCCCAAAACCATACGCACGGCTTCGACGTCATTTGTGGCTTTGCTGATGATGTCGCCTGTGCGCTGGTGGTCGTAAAACGAAGGTGGCAGGGCTAGCAATTTCCGGAAGATGTCGTTGCGGAAGCTGAATTCAATGTCGCGCGAAGCGCCTACGATCCACAGCCGCATCACCAGTCGTGCCACACCTACAATAAACGTAAAGCCCACGATGAGAGCCGCAAAAGTCACAAAGGCGTGCGATGAGGCATGAGCACTCTTCATGGTATCGGTAGCGAGTCCCACTACTTCCGCAACTCGCACCTGAAAATAATTAGCCACTCCTAGAAGCACAACGCCACCAACAATACGCCACCGATGCGTCGCGACATATGGCGATAGCCCGCGGATGAGTGCACGATAACTCATAGCAATCAACGCTTATTGAGAAACCAGCGGAGATGGAGAAGATTCGCGACAACGATGGGCTTTTTACCCCCAGCGCGACTGGTAACTGCCTAACGTTTGTCTATCAGCGACAAAAGTTCATGAATACGCTGAAAATTACCGATGAGTTCTTTCCGCTCGGAGGGCGAAAGTTTTGCGAGAATTTCACCGAAACGCTTCTCATGAACGTTGTTCATTTGCTGAACTATTCGTCGCCCTTTTGCCGTAAGCTCGACGCGCACAACGCGCCGATCCTTGGGATCGGGGGTGCGTTTCACCAGTTTCGCCTCCACCAGCTTTTCCACTGTAATTGTAGCTGCGGGCAGCGACACGCCCACAAGTCGCGCAATATCCGACATGCGCTGGGGGCCTTCCAAATCCAAGAAGTGCAAAATACGCATCTGCGCGCCGGTCATCTCGTTTAGCGGGCGAGACCCTGACGGTGCCAGGAATATCCGGCTAACCACCCGCCGAAATAAATAATTTAATGAAACAATATCGCGAACGTTGACTTTCACTTTATCACAAAACCATTTTATAGCCTAAACATGCAAGACGCAACGGCAGTTGTCTAACGCAAGCCCGAACTAGTTCACTTCGCCTAAATAAAAATGATCTGCATGTCAAATAGTCAATCCGGCAATGTGCCATTCTGTCTCGGGTGGGAGACATACCTGATGAGCATGGCTCGAAAAAATCTCTATTTAGCCCACATCTACTTTTGGACTTCGTGCTTAAGCTTACGGTATTCGCGATGATTACTCCTAGCGGTTGGTCGCGAGTCGCTTCTGAGGCGATGACGAGTCATCCTCTCTGCGTGTGGGCTGATGAGCTCGCCAAACGGCAACTGACGACGGGACGCTTTGAGCTAACGTCATCCTCCGTTGGGAATGGAGGCGAAATGGCTGCAGGCCATACGGCTGCCCTCGTTCTTGTAACGTCTGCACAGGTTTGTGGGGGCACCTCTGCTATGGAGAAGGCAGAACTATGGCTACGCTGGGCGGTGGTCCATCCAACGAAGGAGAGTACTAAGACTACGAGCGCGGATGCTCCTCCATGGTGGGAAGCTGCCCGCCGCTTGCGCTTATTGGGGGCCCTAGGTCACGTGCCAGCTGGCATGAAAGCGCAACTTAGTTTCTATGCAAGCGATGCCCTCAGCACGCTTGGTCAATGGCGCGACGCTGACGGTCTCTTTTGGAGTGATGCCGGGCGACGGCGCAAAGGTTTACTTGAGAACATCGAGGCCTATGTAGCATTGCGCAGTGCAGCCATTTTTTCCGAAAATGTGGAAATATTCAAAGCTCGCGGCTAAGCCAGCAACATGCCGAATCGCTGCATGCTGCTATCGAAAATATACTCTGGGTTAGTGACCTTGTCGGTATGCGTGGCAGAAAGACACATCGGGCACACTTCAGACTCATTTGGCAAGTTGGAGCCCCGACACAAAAAGCCAACTGTTGGCTGTAAGCTGTTTGCCCGCGAATAGCTCCTTGCGTGCCCTTTTCGATAATTTGCTTGAGGCAGCCAGAAACCGCTCATGGAATTTGAGTTCGCCCGAGGATGTCGAGGCGCTTGCCTATTATGCGCTTGCCGCACGTGAGGCCGGCGCAGGAGAAAAATATCGCGAGTTCAAACAGCTTTTGGCTCAATTCCCGCTCACCGGACAAGAACGACTTTCGCTCGATTCGTGGCTGGTCGTTGCAGAGGCACTTGCCCCGCGCTGAACCTCGCTTGTTTTGGCCTTGGATAGAAAGGCCGCTCGGGAAGCCTCGTAACCGTTAGTTATTATCCTCACTCTCAGACCGAGTGAGGGTGGGCGTCTTTTCTTCGAGCCTATAGGCTTCGATAATATCGCCTTCCTTGATGTCGTTAAAGTTCTCAATTCCGAGGCCGCATTCTTCGCCTGCTCGCACGGCTTTCACATCGTCTTTGTAACGCTTCAAACTAGCAAGCGTGCCGTCGTAAATAATAACGTTGTTGCGCAGCACACGGACTTTGGCGTCGCGAGGGATCTCGCCGTCTTTGACAAAGCAGCCCGCTACGGTGCCTACTTTGGCGATTTTGAAGAGCTGCCGCACCTCAGCGTGTCCAAGAACCTTTTCCTCAAACGTCGGTTCGAGCATGCCTAGCATGGCTTTCTCAACGTCGCTGAGAAGATCATAAATGATGCGGTAGCACTTAATCTCGACGCCGCGCTGTGCGGCGAGTTCTGCTGCACTAGGATCTGGCCGTACATTGAATCCAATGATAATAGCGTCGGAGGCGTCTGCGAGGTTCACGTCGCTTTCGGTAATTCCCCCTACTGCCGCATGGATCGTGCGGACCCGGATTTCATCGGATGACAGGCGCTGAATCGCTTCGGAAATGGCCTCCACTGATCCCTGGACGTCGGCTTTAAGGATGATGTTGAGCTCTTTAATTTTGCCCTCTGCCATGTAGTCACGGAGCTTTTCGAGACTAACATGCTCTGTGGGCTTCAACTGTCCCATCCGACGGCGCCGTTCATGCCGCTTGTCCGCGATGTCGCGCGCAATGCGCTCATCGGGGACCACCACAAAGGTCTCTCCCGCGGAGGGAGCCCCATCTGAACCGATTATTTCGGCGGGGAAGGAGGGCCCGGCTTCCTTAATCTGCCGGCCGCGATCGTCCACCATGGCTCGCACACGGCCGCTGATATCACCCACAACGAAAGCATCACCAAGCCGCAGAGTTCCCTTCTGAACCAGAACCGTCGCAACTGCGCCTCGCTGCGGGTCCACGTGAGATTCAATGATGGTGCCCACGGCATTGCAGGTGGGATCTGCTTTTAAATCCAAGATCTCCGCCTGCAAGGCCAGCATCTCGAGCAGTTGGTCTATATTCTTGCCATGCTTGGCGCTAATCTCCACAAAGATGGTGTCGCCGCCGAGTTCTTCGGGCACCAAGGAGTATTGCAGGGCCTCCTGGCGAATGCGAGCTGGGTCCGCCCCTGGCAAATCAATCTTATTCACCGCGACAAGGATGGGCACCTTGGCTGCCTGAGCGTGGTGAATAGCTTCCACAGTCTGGGGCTGGAAGCCATCGTCGGCAGCCACAACCAGGACAACGATATCCGTCACCGATGCACCGCGGGCACGCATCGACGTAAAGGCTTCGTGACCTGGCGTGTCGAGGAACACGATATCTCCCTTTGGCGTCGTTACGTGGTACGCCCCGATGTGCTGCGTGATGCCGCCAAACTCGCCCTCAACAATATTCGATTTTCGGATTCGATCGAGGAGTGTAGTTTTCCCGTGGTCCACGTGTCCCATGATCGTCACCACTGGGGGGCGACGTTTCATGTTGGCTGGATTTTCCTCAGGCAGATATTTCGCAATATCGTATTCATCCGTGTCGAGAATGAACTCGAGCTCGACGCCGAAATCGGCAGCGATCAGCTCCATCAGCTCGGGCGTCATATCTTGGGTCACAGTCAATCTCTCGCCGAGGAGCAGGATCTTACGAATCACTTCGCCGGCCGGAACCCCAAGTTTTTCTGCGAACTGACCGACTGTTAGCACCTGATCAACGACGAGCTTCTTCGCCTTTGGCTGCGGAGGAGGTGCCGGTTTGGGGGGCGGCTCGACCACCGGCAGCACCGGCGCCTTAGTGCCACGCTTAGCCGTGGGGCGCGAAATCGTAACATCTTCTTCTAATTCAAAGATTTTTGTGGGCCGGGGTTTATCAGTACGTTTACGATCTGGACCCTTACCTTGCCGTGCGCCCTTGTCACCACGCCTGGGCGGCGTAGTCGGCATCACCTGGAGGAGATTTTTAACTTTTTCCGGATCGAGAGTGGGAACTGGTTTGGGGGCTGAAGCCTGTTTCGGAGCATGTTCGTGCTTGGGGCCTCGCCGTCCATGGTCACCTTTTTCAACGTGCTGTCTCGGGCGCTGCGCCGTGGTTGGCGGCCCACTATCTTGCGATTGCGATGCTGGTCTTTCGCGGTGAGGCCGTTGTTGCTGGGCTGCCGCAATTTCCCGTTGGCGTCGTTCTTCTTCCTCGCGGCGTTTACGTTCTTCCTCTTCTTGGCGGCGCCGTTCTTCTTCTTCGCGCCGTTTGCGCTCCTCTTCTTCCCGGCGCTTTCGTTCTTCTTCCTCGCGCTTACGCCGTTCTTCTTCTTCGCGTTTGCGTCGTTCCTCTTCTAGACGCCGTTGCCTTTCTTCTTCGCGTTTGCGTCGTTCTTCCTCAAGTTGCCGCTTTCGTTCCTCTTCCTTTTTGCGCCGTTCTTCTTCTTTGCGCTGCTTTTCTTCTTCCTCTTTTTGCTTAAGTTCTTGTTTGTATTTTTCAATAAGCGGCCAGAGCTTGCGAACGTCCTTATCTTCAATATTGGCACTCGCACTCTGTTTTACCGGGATGCGGTGCTTCTTGGCGATCGCAAGTATATCCTTGCTCTGGAGATTTGCCGCTTTTGCTAACTCGTGTACCCGCATTCGTACCCCACAGAATTATGACACGCGGCATTATGCAAGCCCGTGCCTGACTCGAATGAAACATCTATTTTCAGAGAAGGGATATTGCGGGGGATATTTGAGGAAGGCAAACCAGAATCCCACAAAGCCGCCGGGAATTTTTGCTTGCAGCTCAGGGCAAGCTTTTGTTCCCTGCCATCGGTGAGCAGCCGTCGGAGGTATCACGTCAGCTTCTCATGGGTGGTAGCCCTCGCTCTTTTTCCCGCAAGCCCTGCTCGCGTGTTCATTCCGTGTGTCTTTACCAGAAGCTGCAGGCTCTCTTCACATCCGCACCGTCTTTCTCCCATCATTCGTGCTTGCTTTCGTCGCAAGCTGGTTGCGGGACTGAGGATTGAAAGACTCTGATGAGGTAAGAGGATTGAACCCGTCGCACTTGTTGGAAACTCGGCATAAAGAGAAAAAAATGTCGGCAGCGGCTTCGCAACGACTGAGAATTCTCCCGCTCGGCGGACTGGGCGAAGTCGGCATGAACATGATGGTGTACGAATATGGCGACGATGTGTTCGTTGTCGATTGTGGCTACACCTTCCCCGACGAAGATTTGCTCGGCATTGATCTGGTCATTCCCGATCTCAGCTACTTAGAGGAGCGCCACGAACATTTGCGCGGGCTCATCGTCACCCATGCGCACGACGACCATATGGGCGCCCTGCCCTATTTTCTGCGGAAGTTTAATGTCCCTGTTTTTGCTCCGGCGCTCGTGTGTGGCATCATGCAAGAACGACTGTGCGAGTTCGACTTCGACTTTGAGCCCGAGTTGAGAAAGGTGACAGCAGGCGAGGTGATTCAGCTGGGAGCCATCCAGGTGGAATTTATCCACGTGACCCATAGCGTGCCGCAAAGCGTCGCCTTGGCCATTCACTCGCCCATCGGTACCGCTGTCTCTTATACACATCTGACGCTGCCGACGAG
>JANZZJ010000203.1 GCA_026419455.1 Candidatus Sumerlaeaceae bacterium
CCGCTGTCTATGATTTAACCTCCCCTTTTTCCATCGAAGTGCCCCTAGCCGGCTGCTGCCCCAGCCCGCATTGCGTGATTGCCTGGCTTCCGGAAACACGCCGGATACGATGGAATGACGTGGATTGTACCCTTTCCTAACGTCCTTGCCATCTGCTAAGCAACTCGCTCTCGCCATTGCCCCTTACGGTCGGGCCACTCTCCTGGGCCCCAATGCGGCGGTTCAGGAGTGGCACTGGAATACCCAAGCCGCGGAGTGGCCTAGGTGAGTGGCGCAAAGTGGGCGAGGCGACGTGCAAACTCCTCATCTGTGAGAACGGGTGAGGAGTCCTCGATCGGTACATCCACCTTGAGCTCTACCCACGAACGGCATCCGATGTATTCGGGCGTTTCCTCGATGCTGACGGGCTCAGCCAAATTGAACACTCTCAAAACCAGCACGTAAAGAGGAAGATCGGGCTTGTAACTCAGGCGCGCGTCTAAAAACGCCTGTGCAAAGATGTGCTCGAGGCCAAGCCGTTCAAGCTCCAGACGATCGCGCACTTTGGCGATGTGTTCCACGCGAGCCCAACTCGATATGGTCACCTGCCCAGCTACGCGCTCAGCTTGGGTTTGCCGAACAAGTTTGCGCCACTCGGGAACAATGAGCTTTTCGTCCTGATGTTCGTACGTGGGATAGAGAAGGAACTGCCGATGCTTCACCTCGAAGCGCCCGTCTATCTCGGCGATTCCACCCTTTCGCAGGACGACAACCTGAAGTCCCAGTTGAAGGGCACGAATGACAGAAGCCCACTCTTTAAGTGCTATGTCCATAGGTTCTAACACCGGCGAGCCCTTTCCCCCGGCACAACTGACGGAGGAACGCCACCACGCTTCCCATCCAGGATTCATGCTTGCAAAAATGTTATCTAAATCGCGTCGTTATAATTTTTTCAGATTCTCCAGCAAGTCGTTCACGCGATTGGTCTGTTCCCAAGAAAATTCCGAACGACCAAAATGCCCGTACGCTGCCGTTTTACGATAAATTGGCTTGAGCAACTCGAGCTGCTCGATGATCCGCCGAGGACGAAGATCGAAGGTCTTCTCCACAAGCTTTGTCAACTTCTCGTCATCATGTTCGCCTGTGCCCTTCGTATCAACATTCACCGACACGGAAACCGGCTCAGCGACGCCGATAGCGTATGCCACCTGAACTTCGCAACGGCGAGCTAGCCCCGCAGCAACAATGTTCTTGGCAACCCAGCGCGCTGCGTAGGCAGCCGAACGATCAACCTTTGATGGGTCCTTACCACTGAATGCGCCTCCACCATGACGTCCCATGCCGCCATAGCTGTCCACGATGATCTTGCGGCCCGTCAATCCCGTGTCGCCCTGGGGGCCACCAATCGTGAATTTTCCCGTAGGATTAACGTGAATCTTGATGCCCTCTCTCCACCACTTTTCACCCAACACTACAGGGAACAGATGTTTCATCAGGTCGCTTTTGATGTCTTCGGCAGTAACATCCTCGGAGTGTTGCGTGGAGATGACGAGTGTTTCAATTCTCTGAGGCTCCCCATCCACATACTCCACTGTCACCTGCGATTTCGCATCAGGGCGCAAATAAGGAAGAACTTTATTGCGGCGCAATTCGGAAAGTTTGCGCAGCAGATTGTGGGCCATCATGATGGGCAGCGGCATGAGTTCCGGCGTCTCGTCACAAGCATAGCCAAACATCATCCCTTGGTCGCCTGCACCCTGATTATCCCCTTCTCGGTCCACCCCCATGGCAATGTCCGGACTTTGCCGATCAAGCGCCACCAAAACACCACAAGTATCCGCGTTGATGCCATAAGCATCATCCACATAGCCAATGTCGCGCAGCACCTGCCGGGCCACGTCGGCATAATTCACCACAGCCTTCGTTGTAATCTCCCCAGCTATGATCACCAATCCCGTCGTGGCAAGACACTCACATGCCACACGGCTCCTGGGATCCTGCTCGAGACATGCATCAAGCACAGCATCCGAAATCTGATCGCAAACTTTATCGGGGTGCCCTTCCGAGACACTTTCCGATGTAAACAGCAACCGCTTTGCCATGAAAATGGACTCCTATAGTTTTAACGCTTAGCTTCGAATTACTGAAGCTTCATCGTCCTTGCTCGATTGCAAGGGAAAACCTTTTCCGACGTTGGTCCCGCCACCGGCGTCGTAGGCGTTCAATCCGTGGCTTTCGCCCGAAGCTCAGCCTTCTCCTTGCCACCGCTCTCCCCTCCACGCAGAAGGTCAAAGAACGTGAGCGCCCCGTACTTGACATAGTTGACGAACTCTTTGGGTGAGCGTACGCTTGCCAAGGTGCGCCAAATATAGCGCGGCTGGAGATAAATTCGCCGCAGTGCTTTCTTTCGCCACTTCGCCAATTCTTCCCGACTCATGTAGAACCCACCGATTGCCGGTCGCGCATAAGCCTCTTCAGGGGTCTCCCCAGCCTGCAACAGTCCATGTTCCACGGCAATGCGATACAGCTCGGTGCCCGGGAAGGGATACGTATAGAAAATCTCCACGAAATCCGGCAACAGCTCTTGGGCAAACCGCACGTTATCTTCCAACGTCTCGGGTTTGTCCCACGGCAACCCCATCAGGAAATAAACACTGCTTTTGATGCCAGCTTCCCGTGTAAGCTGAATGGCCCGGCGCGCTTGCTCGACCGTCGCTTTCTTCTTCATGAGGTCGAGCATTTCTTGATTTCCGCTCTCCACCCCGTAGGCAATAATCCAGCAGCCGGCTCGTTTCATCCAACCTAAAAGCTCGGCATCGATGGTGTCCACTCGCGAGTTACTCGCCCACTCAATGTTCAGCCGGCGGTCTACTATTGCCTGGCAAAGCTCTATGACCCACTTTTTGTTTTGGGTAAAAAGATCGCTGCGGAAAAGAAAGTTACGTATTCCAAAACGCTCAACGCACTCCACCAGTTCCGCAAGCACATTAGCCACGGAGCGATAACGATTCTTTTTCCCCGAAACGACCGGCGCCAAACAGTAAATGCACGAATGGGGGCAACCCCGATTGGTCACAATCGTGGTTTGCGGCTCCATTGTGTCGGGACGAAAGTATAGCTCGTTACGCACAAGATGCCGCGCAGGGAAAGGAATAGAGTCCAAATCCTCAATCAACGGACGCGGGGGATTCTGGACAATGGTCCCGCCGGCCTGACGATACGTGATCCCCTGGATTTGGTCTAGCGGCCGCCCCTGGCCTAACTCCGCCGCTGTTAGCTCGTACTCGCCACGGATCACACAATCGAGGGCAGGGTAACGCTCGAGTGCCTCACGATCGTAAACTAAAAAATGGGCACCCTTCGCGACCGTCAATATACTGGGGTCAATGCGCTTAGCCACCTCCGCCGCCACCAAGTCTCTTGCCAACGAAGGGGTCGTGACCGAGATCATCAAAACATGGGGGTGAAAAGCCATGATGTCGCGCTCAAGATCCGTCCATGTCTTGCGCTCAGCAGGATAATCCACAAGGCGGCACTCGCAACCCGCCCGCTCCGTAGATGCTGCCGAGTACATGAGATCGATCGGCGGACGCAGCGCGATCGTTTTCATTTCCTCAATGGGCGTCTGGCACCGGTCCTCACGGATGTAAAGACCGGTTGGAGGAACGATCAGCAAGACTCGGCGGCGACTCATGACTTTCGATATATACCCGCAAACGCGCTAATGTTCAACACGTGCGTCCCAAACAAATTCTCCGCGACTGACCGCCACATTTTCAGTGGCTCTTGAGAGAATGGCGACCACAGAGCTCAAGAAACTCATTCCGAGTCTGAAGATTCGTTTTAAAATCCCCCAGCATACAGCTCGTCACAGTCAGGCAGTCCTGTTTCTCCACCCCACGCATCATCATGCACAAATGATACGCCTCCATCACCACGGCAACGCCACGTGGCTGGAGAATCTCGTTTAGGCACTGGGCCACCTGCGAGGTCAGGCGCTCCTGCAGCTGGAGCCGGCGCGCAAACATGTCCACGATTCGCGGAATCTTCGAAAGTCCGATCACTTTTCCGTTGGGGATATAACCGACGTTGGCGATGCCAAAAAACGGCAAGAGATGATGCTCGCACAAGCTAAAGAAGTGGATGTTCTTCACGGAAACAATCTCGTTATAGTCCTCATGGAAAATGGCATTGTTGACTATCTTCTCCAGCGACATTGTGTAGCCACTGGTGAGCGTCTCCAGCGCCCGCGCCACACGAAGTGGAGTCCGCACAAGCCCTTCGCGATTGGGGTCCTCGCCCAAAAGCTCCAACATTCTGCGCACGGTAGCTTCTAGCTCGAAATTACGGTCGTGACCGTTAACCTCAGCCTGGACAATTTCGTCAATATCCTCAATCCACTGCTGGAGAGCAGTAGGATGATTCGGCGTCATCATGAGACATCACTCCTCCGGACCGAGCCGTGCCACACGACGCGGGCCATAATAAGTGGCGGTGTTCGCACTGCCTTCGCCCACAGTGACCGAACGAAGTCGCCCCTCACCGATATGGGGCTCCAAAACTTCCCAAAATCGCTTGGCCAAATTTTCCGCAGTAGGCACAATCCCTCGTAGAAAATCTACATCCACATTGAGATTCCGATGGTCAACCTTCTCAAAAATCTCGCGTTCAACAACACGCTGCAGATCATAGAAGTTCACGACCATCCCGGTTTCCGGGTCCACATCGCCTTCGACAGCCACTTCGAGCAGGTAATTGTGCCCGTGGCCATTTGCGTTGGCGCACTTGCCGTAGAGGGCGTAATTCTGCTCATCCGTCCAATCCGGCCTAGCAAGGCGGTGCGCTGCGGCGAACTGCATGCGAATTTTAACAACAAACATAGTTACCCTCGTTTATAGCGAAAAAGAGAACTTATTCAGTACTATTTTCACCTAGCTGTATTCTCTCCTAATCCCCCTATCGCACGCAACTGCCTTTCTCTTCACGCTTAGCACCCCCACGGCTACGCTGAGCAAACCTGCCCACGAGGACTTTCGAAAACCGTTGGCTAAAAGAGAATATTTGGGGCATGCCGACCAGCTGATCTTTTCCTTCGGCTGTGACTATGACAAAGTAATGGTTCCCCGGGGGTCATAAGTATTGCAGCCTCTTAGGAACAGAGCAATTTTGCCACCCGGCGGGGCAAAAAAAAAATCGAGCCCGGCACCGCGAACCGGGCTCTCTTCAGGGAGGGGTATGAGGGGTAGTACTACAGTAAATGGTTATCGGCGATACTTGTGATAACTAACCGTGACCACTGGCGCCGGGTAGTAGACCACAGGCGGGGGACACGGGTAACAATAGTAAACAGGGCGGCACCTTACGACGCGAGGCGGATGACATGGTGGTGCCACCCAAACGGGTCCCGTTGAGAAACTTACATACCAGCTCGAGTGAGCCTCAGCTTGCGACGGCAACCCAGCCAATAATCCAACCATGACGGAGCCAAAAAACAGAACGGCGGAGAATTTATTCATCACTTTTTTTAGTAATTGTTTCATTGTCGCACCAATTCCCAGCGACTTACTCATTTATCATCAACTCCAAGCCCCTTAAAGCCAATTTAATGCCAAATCTCCCTTCTCCAAACCACATTACGATAACTTTCGAGATTCCAAAATCGCCCAGTTGTCCTCCCCTACTTGTCACCACGTCGGAGTCGCTTTCTGCCTGCAAAAATGTCTTGTGCCTGTTGCCATTTTGGACAGCCAAGCGTGTCCCTATTGAACTGAGGACAATTAGAGGGTGTCGCCTGGTACGATTTTCTCGCCCGGTCACACTCGGAGATAATGCATCTACGACGCAAGACCTAGGGACGCTTGCCGCTTGGGCCTGCTCTGCGAGCAATACGGAATGGCGCGCGCCCATGCTGCGCGCAATACGTCCGCAGAAAACATTATTGGGAATTTGGCGTCTGGCTGAACGTACTGCGCACCGTGGCCCATTCCTTCTCAACAGTGTCGCTCAAATCTGGTAATGGCTCCGCCTTTTTGCTGCCGGGCAGATATGCCACCGGTTTCCCTCGTTCCACACTGAATGAACTGTCGACCACCGAATCCTCCACTAGCAGCCTGCCGGCTTGAGTACTCACAACGATCTTGCCGCCGTCGCTGACGGCAACCCGAAATCCTACACCGCGAGTAATTTCTGCCGGGTCTGGGGTAACGCCGCACCCACTTGCCGCAATCGTGATGGAAGGCAGGCTGGCCGACGCGTCGCCAACAACCCACACAAGGCCCTTAACAAGTCCGACCTCCACAACTGTTCCCTCATCCCCTTTCAAAAAGGTCACAGCACTGTCCGGGCCAACGATAACCAGGTAAGCGCTGGAAAGACGAACCGCCGCGGTTCCATTACCTCCAGTTTCCACAGTGTCGCCGACACTCAACGAAGCACCCGCGGCTACCGCCATAGAGGCGCCACCACGCTTGCACTGAACCGTCCCCTGAACAAGCTGCAGTTTGGCAGTTTCTTTTGAGACTGTCACTTCGGGCCGGGGTGTGCTCGGAGTAGGCGAGGCCCCAACAACATACGACGCACTCGAAACCGTGGGTACGGCCTGACCCGTAGGAAGGAGTTTGGCCAGGAGCGAGTCACTGCTCACAGGCAACGGCGTTTGCACCGTCGCTCCTACCGGCGTGCCAGGCATTTGCACGGGGCTGGGACTCGGAAATGCCGTGACTGCCGGTTCCGGAGCCGGCCCCACAGACGTTGGCTCAAGGCTCGCCGCGGCTGGCGGGAGCGGAGTTGTTATAGCTGTAGGTACGGTCGGCATCGCAGCTTGTGCAGGCCCACTGGGAGTTGCCAGTGGCTCCCTGCGCTCCACCACGGGCTCCGGGCTAGCTACTATCGGCCTTGGTATTGACGTGGGTGTTGGTGTGACAACAGGCGAGACCGAGGGGGCTGGCGCAGCCGTTGCAGAAGGAATTGGACTCGGGCTCTCTGCCAAACCAGCAGGTGTTCGCGTGAGCGCCGGCGTTGCGGGCGGCGGGGTGAGACCGCGTCGAATAAGCTCAGCAATGACTATCGGTTGCACCGGCCGAAGCGGATCCACTGGACCTTGCGGAACATACACCCGATAGTCATAGCTGGGAGGCTGTTCAGGCGCTGTGGTTTGCTGAGCTTCCGGATCAAATCCCCGAATGACCTGAGCCAGATCAGCTTTGCGAAAATGCAAAGGTTTATCGTGAATCCTTGTTTGGATGACAATCGTTTCCGCCGTCTCCTCCACGATCGTACCCTCAACGCGAGTCTTTCCGTCACGATGAACTAGGACGTCACGCGGAACGGCGTACACCCCTCGGCTCACCATCAGAATAATGATGGCAGTTACGATCGCATTTAGACCGCTCTTAGCTTTAGTTTTCATTTTCGTCATTTCCCTATTGCATCGGCGCCTATGCCACACATTCAAAATCCTTTACACACAGTGTCATTCTGTGCAATATAAGTTTTTGTCGGTGTTAGTTTTTTGAAACGGGTGTTCGTGTGAACTATTTTTTCTCAAAAGAAGAAAGGGATTTCAACGCTTCGCTCGACGCGTGGGAACTCCTCCTTAAAATGGGGTTCCACGAAAATGCGCTTTATCGCGAGGGAAACACGATCCGGCTGTTCTGCCCACTTCACAAGGACCAAATCCGCCGCTCGCTCGTCATCTATACTGACACCAACACCTTTAAATGCCAGTTCACGAATTGCGAAGGACACAAGGGCGGAAATCTTCTCGAGTTTTACGCCGCCTACATGGGATGCGACGTCAGCGAAGCCATGCAGCGCATCTTGAACGAAGGGGCTAGCCCGGCCGAGTTTGTTGAACGCGCTGAACGCCTCATCATAGAAGGCCGCTATACCGATGCCCTTCCCCTCTTGCAGAAAGCAGTGCGGCTCGACAGCTCGAATCCCACCACACGTTGCCGTCTTGCAGCGCTCTATCTCGAGCTGGGCGATAAAGAAAACGGCTACCGTGAGTATCTGGCCGCTGCCGAGCTGCTGGGTATGCGCGGCGATTACGACGGCATGGTGCAAATCTACGGCTCGCTGATGGTGATTCGCCCCGACGATATCAAGGTGCGCACGGAGCTGGCCTATCTATATTCGCGGCTCAACCGAGAGCAAGATGCCGTTGAGCAGCTCAAGTGGGTTGTGGACCGTCACATTCGCAAAGGACGTCTCCGGGAAGCTGTGGATGTGACCAAAAAGATTCTCGATCTGGCCCCTACCTACCCGGACGCGCATCGAATCCTCGGCGAAGTTTTTCTTCGCCAAGGCAAGACCATCGAAGCTATTGACGAGCTAACGGCAGCCGCACGTCACTACATTCGCGAGAACAATCTCCGCCGCGCTAAGCTCACGATCGAGCTCGGCTTGCGCCACGTTCCCGGCGATGAAAACCTCAAAGATCTCAAAATTCGGGTGGAAAAAGCACTCGAACTCCAAGCGCAGCTGGGAGAAGTGAAGGACGAGCGCGAACTCGAGTTTGAGCAGTGGTTGCGCGAGCTCAAGCGCGCCGTGGGAGTTGAAGATTTGGAAGACCGAGCACCTGCCGCTGCTCCTCGTGCGCAGCAACCTGTGCCGGAGGGGGCTGCCGAGCCGGAGCATCAAGCACCACCCACTAGCCTTCGGGGCACGATTCTGCAGGGGACATTTGGCCATGTGGCCCCACCCCCAATACAAGAGGATTCTACCCTACCCAAATTGGAACCATCGGACCCGCGAGTAGACTACTTCCGCAAAACCCTAACCAAATACTCGCGGGAGGAGTTGGAGACTCTGCGCTTGCATCTCGTTGCTATGTTTGATGAAGTCCAAAAGGGGGTGCGTGAAGGCTTTTGCTCAGACTTCGAAGCCCGCGTGATTCGCGAATTCTACGCCGCTTTCTGCACCGCCTTCGATCTTGTCAGCGGACCGAGCCGGCGTCACGCTTAAAGTCCCCGCGCCAACAACCCCTTACACCGGCTTGCTGTCGCATTTCAAGAGCTCGTGCCCTTTATTTTTCCTTAAAACGCAACCGAATCGGGACACCCTCGAAACCGTACGTCTCTCGCAACCTGTTAGCCAGGTACCGCTCGTACGAGTAATGTACTAACTCGGGATCGTTCACAAAAAAAGTGAAAGTAGGCGGCTTGCATCCCGTTTGCGTGACGTACTTGATTTTGAGTTGCCGACCTTTTTGAATCGGTGGTGACAGCCGTGCCAGCGCACGCTGAAGCCACTCGTTGAGCTCACTGGTCTCAATCCGCCTTGTGTACTCCGCGTAAACGTTGTCGATAAGTTCGAACAGACGCGGCACCCGTTGCCCCGTGAGCGCAGACACATGCACCACAGGGGCATGTTTTAGGAAGCCCCATTCCGCACGCAGTGCCTTCACAAAAGCACCGGCAGTCTTTTCGTCCTTCTCCACCACATCCCACTTGTTCACAACAATGATGCAGCCACAACCCGCATCTACGGCATAGCCGGCAACATGGGCATCCTGATCGGTAAGGCCCTCCGTAGCATCCAGAAGGATAAGCGCAACGTCACAACGCTCGAGGCTCATAAGGGCAGCCAGAACAGAAAGATTTTCCACGCCGCGCTGAATTTTCCCACGCCGCCGAATACCCGCCGTATCAATAAGCGTGTAAACTTTATCGCCATAGCGGAACGTTGTATCCACCGGATCACGCGTTGTCCCCGGCACGGGGCTAGCAATCACCCGCTCAAAGCCTAAAATCTTGTTAACGAGTGTTGATTTTCCGACATTCGGCCGCCCGACCACTGCTACGCGGATTCCTTCTCGAGCCTCCAGCTCAGCCTCTTCTTCCTCCGTACGCCGAGGCAAAACATTCACTACGGTGTCAAGCAGCTCTGCCAGACGCAGACCATGAAGAGCGCTTATGGGAAACAGCTCGATCCCCAGCCCTGAAAATTCTGTCACAGCTGTCAGGTGCCGCGTTTCATTGTCACACTTATTCACCGCTAAGAATACGGGCTTTTGCGCCTTACGCAGAAGCTCGAGAATTTCCTGATCCGTGGGATGGTGCGGCTCATCCACATTGACGACATGGATAATCGCGTCCGCTTCGTCAATGGCCAGCTGGGTCTGCTCGCGCATTGCAGCGCTCAGGGCATGTGTCGGCTCGCTCTCGTAGCCGCCTGTATCCACCACCAGCATTCGCGTACCATTCCACTCGGCCACATGGTAGTTGCGGTCGCGCGTCACCCCAGGTGTGTCGAGCACCACCGCTTTACGCCGTCCAGTGATCCGATTGAACAACGTAGACTTGCCCACATTGGGACGGCCGACGATTGCCACGATTGGCAAATGCCGGTGGATGATTTCGCGTTTCATATCGTCGGCCGCTCCCTTTGGACCTTTCTCGAGTTATGCCTTCTCGAAGGCAATTTTACCGTTGGCGTCCACATTTACACGAATGCGATCCCCTTCGTGGAATTTGCCCTCGAGCACAAGCAGCGCCAGCGGATCCACAATGAGTCGCTGGATAGCTCGCCGCAATGGCCGCGCCCCGTAGGCTGGATCATAGCCCTCGTGCACCAACTTCTCTTTCGCGCTCGGGGTGAGCTCCAGCGTCATCTTGCGCTCAGCAAGCCGGGCCTGGACGCGCGCCATCTGGATATCCACAATGCGCTCGATGTGTTCATGCCTTAACGCATGGAAGATGATAATTTCATCCACGCGATTCAGAAATTCCGGCCGGAAATACCGCCGCAGCTCCTCGCGCACGGCACGATCTATCCTCTCGGGATCGCCTCCCGCCATCTGTTCAATGATCGTCGAAGCTATGTTCGACGTCATGATCAGCACCGTATTGCGGAAGTTCACGACGCGTCCCTGGCCGTCGGTCAGCCGCCCATCCTCAAGAATCTGTAACAGAATGTTAAAGACGTCCGGGTGCGCTTTTTCGATTTCATCGAAGAGCACCACGGAGTAGGGTTTCCGGCGCACGGCTTCCGTCAGCTGGCCTCCCTGCTCGTAGCCGACGTAGCCCGGCGGCGCCCCAATCATGCGTGCCACGGAGTGCTTCTCCATGTATTCGCTCATGTCGATGCGAATCATGTTGTTTTCATCGTCGAACAGGAACTCGGCCAGGGCACGGGCAAGCTCCGTCTTTCCCACACCTGTCGGCCCCAAGAAGATGAACGAACCAATCGGACGATTCGGATCCGCCAATCCGGCTCGGGCTCGCCGCACAGCGTTGGACACAGCTTCAATGGCATGGTCTTGGCCCACAACGCGCTGCGCCAAGCGCTCGTTCATTTTCACAAGCTTCTCGGCCTCGCTTTCAAGCAAGCGGGCAATTGGAATGCCTGTCCATCGCGCCACAATCTCGGCGATGTCCTCTTCCGTCACCTCTCGCCGTGCCAAGCCGCTTTCGCTTTCGGCCTGCAGCCGCTCAAGCTCCTTCTGAAGTTTCGGAAGCTTGTCATATTTCAGCTCCGCCACACGATTCCAGTCCGCTTGCTGCTCGGCGATTTCGATCTCGTGCTGAGTCTCATCAATCAAACGCTTAAGTTGCGCGATGCGGTCGCCGATGGCTTTCGCGGCCTGCCACTCAGCTTCCAGCTTACGCTCCTGTTCTTGAAGTTCTGCCAGCTCGCGTTCGATCTTTTCCAGCCGCTCCTTGCTTGCGGCATCACCTTCCTTGCGAAGCGCGGCTGCCTCCACCTGCAGCTGCATGACGCGCCGCTTAACTTCGTCGAGTTCCTCAGGCCGCGACGTAATTTCCATCCGCAGGCGTGCCGCCGCTTCGTCCACAAGATCTATCGCCTTATCGGGCAAGAAACGGTCGCTAATGTACCGGTGGGAAAGCGTTGCTGCCGCCACCAGCGCACTGTCGCGAATGCGCACCTTGTGATGCTGCTCGTAGCGGTCACGCAATCCCCGAAGAATGGAAATGGTGTCCTCCACCGTCGGTTCTTCCACAAGAATCGGTTGGAAGCGACGCTCGAGTGCTGCGTCTTTCTCGATGTACTTGCGGTACTCGTCCACGGTCGTGGCGCCAATGGTCCGCAACTCCCCACGCGCCAACGGCGGCTTGAGCATGTTCGCAGCATCCACTGCACCTTCGGCAGCCCCGGCACCAACTACGGTGTGGAGCTCGTCGATGAAAAGGATGATGCGCCCCTGAGATTCTACGATCTCTTTAATGACCGCCTTAAGCCGGTCTTCAAACTCGCCGCGATATTTGGCGCCCGCGATGAGAGCACCCATGTCAAGCGCCACAATGCGCTTTTCACGCAAATCTTCAGGGACGTCGCCCCGGACAATTCGCTGGGCAAGTCCTTCCACAATGGCTGTTTTCCCCACTCCGGGATCGCCTATCAATACGGGGTTGTTCTTGGTCTTGCGCGACAGCACCTGTATCACGCGACGGATTTCCTCGTCCCGCCCGATCACCGGATCGAGTTTTCCCTGCTCGGCGGCTTCCGTAAGGTCGCGTGTGTAGCGCTTCAGCGCTTGATATTTATCCTCAGGATTTTGATCGGTGACGCGATGCGCTCCGCGCACGTTGGCCATTGCTCGCAGCAACGCTTCCTCGCTCGCCCCGAGACTTGCCAGAATGCGCGCCGCCTCGCAATGGGTTTGCTTGGCGATACCCAGCAACAAATGCTCGGTAGACGTGTATTCGTCGCCCAGCCGCCGCGCCTCAGCTTCCGCCGCGTCAAGTGCCATCAGCATCACGCGCGAAAGATAGGGTGGCTGGGTCGCCCCTGTTACTCGGGGCAGACGTTCGAGCGCTGCTTTTAAACGTGCCACCACCGTTTGTGGCGAAACTCCCAACGCCTGCAGTATGGGCGGCACGATGCCGTCTTCCTGACTCACCAACGCCAACAGTAGATGTTCTGGTGTAATCTCCGAATGACCCTGCCGCATCGCCTCGGATTGTGCTGTCTGCAGGGCCTCGGCAGCTTTCACTGTCAATTTGTCTGCGTTCATTTCAGACCCCCTTGTGTGTCATATTGAAACTTATTTCTCGTGGGGTGTGTAAAACGAGAGCTTCTTCGACCATCACCCCGCCGGAATAGCTCATTTTTTGGGATTCGCGTACGACTGGGCAACACACGTGCCAGCGCTTTTACTATGTGCAGCTCGTCCTAGGCAAAGTGCGCCTAAACCCCGTCACTGCCACTTTAGCCCGTTTTGTCATGGGAGTGTCGGAACAGACTCAACTCGACCTACTCTCAAAGCTAAACCATCTGGAAAAACGGCCCATAGTCCTGCCCGCTGCAGAGATCATTTTTGAGATGCGAAACGAGCGACCCTCACCAAAGTTCAGCGTCGAGAAACCATATTTTGTAGCATTCAGGCCTAACCTTAGGGCAGGACGCGACTGTTTGTTTCGATTTCTCTTAATCCCTGCACCCTGGTCAAGTTTTCGCCCTCCCTGCCGCGGCGAATCCTTTCTCGGCATTTGGCTCCTACACCGGCATGACAACAAAGGGACCCATCCCGAGCAAGAAGACCCGGCTAGCGGTTTGGCTCCTGCTGCTGGAGATCATAGATGGCTGTCTCTTATACACATCT
>JANZZJ010000237.1 GCA_026419455.1 Candidatus Sumerlaeaceae bacterium
GGCAGCGTCAGATGTGTATAAGAGACAGCCCCAGCAGAGTAGCAAAAACGACGGAAGCGACCTGCAAACGACCCCCAGCGCCCGGACCGCCATAAGCAGTGGGAATGCTGCCCAGATATTGCCTCCGGCTGCGGATTCACGCGAAATCGTCCCTAAACAAACCAGTCCTTCGCAAAAGGAGACTCCTCATGCGCAAAACGAGCTCGGCCTTGCCCTCTAACGATATGTCGCACCGTCCGACCATCGCATTGCTCACGGATTTCGGATGGGATGGCTGGTATGTTGGCGCTATGAAAGGAGTGATTCTTTCGATTTGTCCGCACGCGAATGTTGTGGATCTTACGCATGGAGTGGCACCTCACTCGATTGCGGAGGGTGCTTTATTGCTCAACGCGATGCAGCAGTACTTCCCGAAAGGCACTATCTTTGTTGCTGTGGTTGATCCCGGTGTAGGAACTGTGCGTGAGCCCATCTTAGCTCAGGCTGATGGGAAGTTTTTTGTTGCTCCTAACAATGGCTTACTGGGGCTGGTGCTGCAGAGAGCCACCGACTGGGAATGTCGCCTTATTTCTAATGAAAAGTATTTTTTACCGAATGTAAGCTCTACCTTTCACGGGCGGGATATTTTTGCACCAGTAGCAGCTCATCTAGCGTGCGGCGTTCCAGTAAAAGAAATTGCCCCCAAGAAAACAGAGTG
This sequence comes from Candidatus Sumerlaeaceae bacterium, assembly GCA_026419455.1. GTDB lineage: Bacteria > Sumerlaeota > Sumerlaeia > Sumerlaeales > Sumerlaeaceae > DRVG01. The sequence goes on from JANZZJ010000237.1 coordinate 698, forward strand.
TTTCCGGTTGGCTACGGCCGCTGCATCGTACGACCGGGGCTACCTCGAAGGTAACATTATATACTTTGATCGCTTTGGCAATGCGGTGACGAATATTACTCAGGAACTCTTTGAAAAGGGATTTGGGAAAAAACAATCCGCCAGGAAATCTCGAAGAATCCAAGAAACAGAAGCTGTGGTGAGCGTGGTTGTCGGCAACTACGAATTGCCCAAGATCTGCAAGACGTTTGCTGACGTAAAACCGGGAGAACCTGTCGCCTACTGGGGGTCATTGGGCACACTGGAAATCGGCATCAACCTGGGCAATGCCCATCAGGCGATGGGACTTCGGCTATTGGATAAAGTTACGATTAAGAAGGTCGGCAATTATGCCGCCTAAGAAAAAACAGCGCCATCAGCATGCCCCTGGCGGCGTCAACGAACCACTGGTACACCAGACCATTACTGGCTCAGCCCTCTTCGAGGCTCAGTCGCTATTACACTGGCTAATTTTCCCGTCGGTTCTTTTTGTTGTCATCGTATTTGTTACGGTTCGTCCGATTAGCGACCCCGACTGTTGGTTTCATATGGCGCATGGGCGATATTTCCTCGAGCACGGCGAGGTTTTGAAGAAGGACATTTTTTCGCACACGGCACAGGGGCGAGAGTGGATCTCGTCGGGATGGCTAGCATCCGTACTCATGCAGGCAGTATTCCACAAATGGGGGCCAACAGGACTCATCCTTTTTGTCACGACGGTGGTTACTGCGCTTTACCTGGGCAGTTACCTGACCGGGCTGATTCGCGGAGCCTATCCCGAACTGCTTTCGCTTATTTTGCTCTGCTCCCTATTGGCCGGCTATATGCGATTTAATCCGCGTCCCGACCTGTTCAGTCTCAGCCTCATCCCACTGCTGCTTCTCTTCGTGATCCACGTCGACACCCAGCTTAGAACTTGGAAGCGATTCCCACTTTCAGGATGGGCAATACCCGTGCTCATCATGGCGTGGGCGAATTTGCATGCGGGGTTTCTAGCAGGACTTATCGCTATTAGTTTGTGGCTCGGTTTTGGCGTCGCACCGTTGTGGAGTCATTTGCAGCCACGCGACCGTTTCATCGTAGTCGTGTGGGCAGCCGCATCGTTTCTCGCGTGGATAGCAAATCCTTATGGCTGGCGCATTCTTGAACTAGCGGGCAAGATCCGCGCAATTCCCGGAGTACGCATGTTGATTTTTGAGTGGATGCCACTCGCATACCTTCCAGGGTTCAACCTACCGTGGCCCACCTACGGTGGCTTTGTTGCTCTCGGTTTGATTTGGATTTGGCTGTGGCAACGGGGAAGGGAATCCCGCCGGTGGTGGCACTTTGCAACGTTTGTGTTCCTTGCGGTTTTCGCGATTTGGCAACGGCGGCAGGCAGGCCTTTTCGCAGCGGGTGTGCCGGTTCTTGCACTCCCCTATCTGCAAAATTTTCGCCAGTTGGCCCACCAAACGCGCACGTGGGTCACGGCGGCGGTTTTTGCGGGCGCCTTGGGGATCTGTGGATTGCAGTACCGTGGCATTTTGGAAATGGGTGAGGGCTTGCCCGTGACAGGAGTGAACGCCCGTATGCTTCCGTGCATTCCCACGGAGTACCTTGAAACCACGCCCGTCCCTCAGAAGCTGTTTAACAGCTATGCAATGGGCGGATACTTGCTCTATCATCTGCGCGAGAAATTACCAGTTTTTATTGATGGCCGCCTTGACGTTTACGATCCTTCCGTGTGGGCCGATTATTTGGCGGTCGAGGAAAACCGGCTCAGCGTGGATGCGATCCGCCAAAAGTACGGGGTGAATACCTTTGCGATCGATATCCGCGAGGCATTAGGCGACCCTATACACCTTGGCACTCGTCTAGCAAATGATCCGGCATGGGCTCTGTTGTTCTTTGATGATGATTACGCGATATTTGCATATCGCGCAGCGTGTGCACCTCTGGTTCTGGAACGCGAATTGCGCTTCGTAAATCCTTTCAAACCCGAAACACTGTTACAAGCGCTGCGCTCCGCCGACACGCAGGAAGCGGCATTGCGCGAGCTCGGCACAGCCGTAGCTTTGTCTAACGGAAGTGCTTTGGCCTATGCGTTAACTGCGCTGGCCGCGGAACAAACGGGAGAAAAGGACGCAGCTCTTCGTTATCGCAGTATGGCGGCTCAACGCGATCCCCTCTGTCCTCTCCTCACTTGGTCGAGGTTACAGGCCCAATCGCACTAATATCAGATGCGAGTGTCACACAATGTCTTTCAAACGCGACGTGGTATCGAAGTCTGGCGTGGACACTTGCTCCAGATCGCGCTCGTGATAAAAATGCCGATTTCCGTCCACGAACGCAACCTCATAGCCAAACCAAGGTAATTGAAGCGGACGGAAAGAAACAATTTTTCCAGTCTGCCCCGCGTACCTACTCGAACTTTCTCGTCGTACACGAACAAAACTTCCTATCGGCCAGGGCGTCCGAACGCTGTTTTTCATCCCCCGGGTGTGCCATTCGAGTTCGATAAAGCTAACGATCTTAGGGAACTTGCGTAGCAGGTCGTCACGAAGCATTTCGTAGCATTTTTCGCAAATCGCCACATGTCGATGCTTCTGATTCTTGATTTGGAAGCGTAGCCTCGTGATCGGCAAATTGCTACCACAGTAGATACAGTTCACACATTGGAAATAGAAGCGACTACCTGCAGCCGTTTTTTCGATGAAATCGAGGAGCTTCTTGGCGCACTCATCGCACAACTGGGTGTGACGGGTCAACGCAAAGTGCTCGCGCTGCTCCATCGCAACAATAAGCCCAGGCACAGCAACGGGCAGATGGCACTCTTCACATCTTTTGTCCATCCCCTGACTCCTTTCCGGGCGGGGTCATCCCTGAAATCACGCCAATCCCGCGCGTGTTTCAGCCCTTCTTTCCAATGTGACCGTCCCACGCTCGCCTTGCGCCAGCTTAGCTAATGCCCCTTAACTTTTTTCCCAGCTTGACAGCTGGAGGTTAGGCAAGGACGGCCACAAATTTCAAACGAAAAGTGCACGAGGAGAATATCGAGGGCGACTTCGCATGTGGGGCATTGCATAAAAGGAACTTGTGACCACACGCCCCCAAAAAGCTTGAGGCGGGCACAACGTTATATTTCGTACCCGCCTCGCAAAGAAGAGCTTCGGTCGCGTCACAAGCAACCCGTAGGGCTAGTCGTGCAACTCGTCCTTTATGGCATCTGTGCCAAGGTTGGGCTTTGGGGACTCCTCCGCGTTGGCTTTTTTTGATGCTAAATCAGGGGATGGAGTCGTTGAGCGGCGGATATCAATTTTAACCGGTGCGGGGCCACTTTGCTTGTGAGGTTGGGAATGGCGCGCTAAGGCTCCGTGGCTGCTGCCGCCGCGGGTGTGGCGCTGAGCGTCCTGCCGCCCCCCGCCTTCGGAGTGTCTACCCCCGCTGTGTTCGCGCGTGGATTTCTTTCCTTCAGTTTCAGGGTACATGGCCTGCTTGCGCGAGAGGCGAATCTTGCCTTTTTCGTCGATGCTGATAACTTTGACCAACATCTCATCGCCGACCTTGCAAATATCTTCCACACGATCCACGCGCCGCGGTTCGAGTTCACTGATGTGCACAAGTCCGTCTTTTCCAGGCAGGATTTCGACAAAGGCACCGAAATCCTCAATGCGGGTTACTTTTCCGGTATACAGCTGCCCGACTTCCGCCTCCGCTGTGAGATCGCGAATCCACTTGATAGCGCGGTCCATGGCCTCTTTGTCCGCACTGGCAATGTAGACTTTGCCAGTATCCTCGATATCAATCTTCACGCCAGTCGTGGTAATGATCTCGCGGATAACTTTGCCGCCGGTGCCAATGACGTCGCGAATTTTTTCTGGATCAATGGTGATCATCTCAATCCGTGGGGCCCACGGTTTCAGGTCTGGTCGAGGCGCGGGCAGGACTTCACACATTTTCTCGAGGATGTATTGGCGTCCTTCGCGAGCCTGCCTTAGGGCCTTTTCCATGATGTCAAAGGTCACGCCTTCGATTTTAATGTCCATCTGAAGAGCCGTGATTCCATCGCGAGTGCCAGCTACTTTGAAATCCATGTCACCAAGGTGATCTTCCAGCCCCATGATGTCGCTGAGCACTGCATAGCGGTCGCCTTCCTTGATAAGCCCCATAGCAATGCCAGCCACCGGTTCGGTAATGGGAACGCCACCATCCATGAGGGCGAGAGTGC
>JANZZJ010000006.1 GCA_026419455.1 Candidatus Sumerlaeaceae bacterium
GTGTATAAGAGACAGATTGGGTAGTGATGACATTCTGCGACGCTCCGACCGGCTATCAGATCGGAGCAGGCCTCAAGGGCATCGTCGTGGACGCTCCGCCCACGGCATATTACACGGGACGCCTTAATGACTGGATTGATACGTCCCTTCTTAATGGACACCTCTATAAGCACCGTCCCGATCCAGAGGGACTTCTCAGCACGATCCCAGCTATTGCCACGACATTGATCGGCGTGCTGGCAGGAACGTGGTTGCGGTCGAATCGCAGCCAACATGAGAAGGTCGCTGGACTTATGGTGATGGGCTTCAGCTTGCTTGTCCTCGGCGCGGTATTCGATCTATTTTTTCCGATTAACAAGAAGATTTGGACATCGAGTTACGTTGTTTTTACGGGGGGCTGGGCATTGCTGTGCTTGGGATTTTGCTACTATACCATCGACGTCATGGGATGGCGGCGTTGGGCAACCCCCTTTTTGGTTTTTGGAACAAATGCTATTACCGCCTTCTTCGCATCAGGGATTTTGGCGCGTATTATAGGGATGATTCGTTGGGAAGTGGCAGACCGGCAGGAGACAAATCTGAAAACTTTTACTTTCGAAGCCTTGCATAGGCTCATCCCCCATCCGTATTGGGCCTCCCACTTGTGGGCGCTAGGATTTGTGGTGCTGTGGTTTCTGTTACTGCTGCCACTCTATAAGAAAAAGATTTTCATCCGCGTTTAGCTCTGACCGCGAAAACAAGACTCGGTAAAAAAAAATGGGAGCTGGTCCAGTAACTTTCGCACGAGGTAAAGGATCAGCTCCCTTAGTCTTTTGGAGCAATGTCCGCTAGCGGCGCAGTTCAACGCCCAGCTTCGTTTGAAGGTCCGCGATAATCTTTTCGACGAGCTGGTTGACCTCATCGTCAGTAAGGGTACGGTCAGCGGCACTGAAACGCAGCTGATAGGCAAGGCTCCGTTTGCCAGCTGGGATTCGGTCGCCTTCGTAAATATCAAATAATTTCATCGATGCTAACAACGATTTGGCCCTTCTTTTCACCACTTCTTCGATGGCACCAGCAGGGACGGAGCGATCAGCCACAAGAGCAAGATCACGACTCACGGGCGGGAAGGGTGGAATTTCTTTATAGCTGGTTCGGTTTTCGAGCAGCGGGGCGAGTACTTCCAAATTTCCCCAAACTACAACCACGTTTCTTTTGAGTTCCAACGCGCTCTGCAGTCGGGGATGAAGTTCGCCGACTTCGATAAGCTTGTTTCCCTCCCAGGTCAGCCATCCAGCTTTGCCAGGGTGAAGAAATGAGCTTGTAGCCTCGCCGCTCACGACAGGTTCAGGCACACCCAGCCTTTCCAACAGTGCGCACGCAACGGACTTTCCCTCGAAAAAGTCTGCCACACGTCCCACTTGGCGCCATGTGCGTTCCGATCCTATGCCCGACAGTACCATCGAAAATTGGGTGCGCTCCCCAAAGCCCGTTTCGACGGATGGATCGCGATAAAAGACCTTTCCAATCTCATAGAGCCAAACGTCGGCCGTCCCATGATTCTGGTTGAAAACAACCGACTGGAGCAAGCCTGGCACCAGGTGGGGGCGCAAAGTGTCGAATTCAGCAGAAAGCGGATTAAGGATTTGGACGTTTTCTGCCGCGTTGAACCCCACTCTGTTCAAAAACGCTCCCGACAGGAAGCTGTAGTTTACGCACTCAGCAAGACCGAACTCCACGCAGATTTCCCGCACAATGGAAACGAGCCGCTCTTCCTCGGAAAGCTCACGTGCACGACTTATTATTCGCGGTAGAACGGTAGGCACTCTGTCGTATCCAACGATGCGGGTTATCTCCTCTACAAGATCCGCTTCGCACGATACATCGCAGCGCGCAGGCGGCGGCGTCGCAATCAAGTGATCCGAATGTTCTTCCACAGCAAAACCAAGTGCCGAAAGTGGCTTGGCTGCTTCGCTGACTGACAAAGAAAGTCCTGATAATAAGTTTAGGCGGTCCACTCGGAGTTCTATGGGTTTGGGTGGCAGGAGGCTAGGACCTTCATCAAATCTGTCACGGCAAACAGTTCCGCCTGCAACTTCCTGAATAAGGGCTGCAGCCCGATCCACAATCGTGTCGAGTGCGGACCAGTCGGTGCCTCGCTCAAAGCGATAACTTGATTCAGTTGTCTTAGCCAAACGTTTCGAGGTACGGCGAATCGTTGGGGGATGAAAGTAAGCACATTCCAGAAAAACGTTGCGCGTGCTGGCACTAATTTCTGTGTTTCCACACCCCATAATACCAGCAAGTGCGATAGCCTTTTCCGAATCCGCGATCAGAAGGTCTGTTGCGCGTAACTCGTACTCCTGCTCATCGAGGGTGCGAATGCGCTCCCCTTCTCGAGCATAGCGAACAACGACATGACGTTCTGCAACGAGGTCGAGATCAAAAGCATGCAGTGGATGTCCCTGCTCGATAAGAATATAATTCGTTACGTCTACAACATTGTTGATCGAGCGCATGCCAGCACTTTCAACGGCACGCTGGAGCCAGAGAGGACTGGGGCCGACCGTGACGCCTCGGATGACTCTAGCAGTGTAGCGGGGACACGCGTCTGGCGCCTCCACACTGAGCCGTGCGTGACGTTCGGCGGGTTCATCTCCTTCGCTAAGTTTCCAATCAGGCGTGACCAAATTTGATAAGCCCAGGGCGGCCGCAAGATCGCGGGCAACGCCATAAAGACTTAGGCAGTCCGGTCGGTTCGGTGTGATTTTCAGCTCCAATAGAGCATCGAAAGGCTCGCCGACTTTGTAGATCCAGTTCTCGGGGAGGATCAGCAATCCAGAAGCATCGTCGCTCCACCCTAATTCGCGCGCGCTGCACATCATTCCCTCGGAAACTTCGCCGCGTATCTTGGAGCGTTTGAGAACCATGCCATTGGGGAGCTTCGCACCTTCCAGCGCAAGAGGGACGAGATCGCCTGCCTTCATGTTTTTAGCACCACACACGATGCGCAGGGGGTCGGCCACACCGGCATCAACACGGCAGAGAACCAACTGATCGGCATTGGGGTGGGGATAAATTTCTAAGATGCGTGCCACAACAATTTTCCCGCTTGCGGCCCCCAAGTCGAGAATGTTTTCGACCTCGATACCATTCATTGTTAAACGGTCTGCAATCGTCTCCAGTGGATACTGGGTGCCAAGGACGCTCGACAACCAACGATAGCTTACTCTCATCGTTCGCTTTTCCGTTTCGGTGTTTGAGTTTAGCGTTTTCGCTATGGAGTTGAGGCCATTGATGCAATGGAATAGTGGTTTTGCCAGCATAATAGCGCAAGCGGTGGCGTTGCATCTATGCTGCGCTAAATAATCTTGATACTAGATACTAGTGGACTGGACGCGCTGGCAGAATCCCAAGCAAAAAACCGTGTGAGCAAAATGAATAACAACTAAGCCCGATGGTTTATCGGCAGCGAATTAAGACGCTAAGAAGAGCTTGGGCTCTCACCCTTCTACCGTGTTCACCATGAGTGCGAAGGGTTTAGGCGGCAAGTAGCCGCGCTGGTCAGAAAATCGTGGTTAGGATTTTTTGGGCGCCAGAGAGGAGAGCAAGCTCTTCTCCGGCGCCTAAAATTTTTGGTTTAACTTGTTTGAAGAAACGGAGGGCTGCGCCTATTAAGGAGAATCTTCGCATCAATCACGAGATTCGGGCTCGGGAAGTCCGGCTCATCAATCAATTTGGCCAGCAGGTTGGGGTGGTACCTTTGCAGGATGCCCTGCGTATGGCGGAAGAGGCTGAACTAGATTTGGTGGAAGTGGCTCCTGATGCCAAGCCGCCAGTTTGCCGGATTGAGGATTATAAGAAAGTCCTCTACGACCGCAAGCGACGAGCTCGCGAAGCTAAGAAGAAACATAAGACAATCGAGGTCAAAGAAGTGAAGATGCGACTCTCGATTGATCCCCATGACTACAATACCAAGATTGAGCATGCTCGCGAGTTCTTGCAAAAAGGGAATAAGGTCAAGGTCACCCTCATGTATCGAGGACGCGAGCGGGCATTTCAGGATCGCGCGCAAGCGCTTATTGATCAGGTGACCAAAGACCTCGAAGATGTTGCTATTCAGGAATCTGTGAGTCGCGCGAATGATCTGCTGACGGGAGCTGTGTTCGCTCACAAGAAGTAAAGGACTTCACGAGGTAGCAGGACAGGAAAAGAGATTTTGAAGGTGGCACGACGTGCTGCCTGAAAGCCCTCACCACGAAGAAAGGGTGCTGCTATGCCAAAACAAAAGACTAAACGTTCGGCCGCGAAGCGTTTTCGCGTCACCGCAACTGGGAAAATCAAAAGGAAGAAGGCGTATCTCAGCCACATTCTAACGTCGAAGGACAGGAAACGCAAACGGCATCTGCGCAAGCCAACGTTCGTTTCGCCGGCTGAGGCTAAAAACGTCAAAAAGCTTATTCCCTACAAGTAATTGCTTCACCACCGATTCCCAAGCTGAGCGAGACCACAGACTAGAGGAGTATCAAAAATGCCACGAGCAACGAACAATCCAGCATCGCGACGGCGGCGCAAGAAAATTCTCGACCGTGCCGAGGGCTACTATAGTGGGCGGCGCAAGCTGTTCCAGAACGCTAAAGAAACCGTCAAGCGGGCATTGCGCTACGCATACCGAGATCGGCGCCAGCGCAAGCGCGAGTTTCGCGCGCTATGGATCGCCCGCATCAATGCTGCTACGCGTTCGGCCGATCTCCCCTATAGTCGCTTCATGGCAGGACTGCGAGCCGCTGGCGTAGAGGTAAACCGCAAAATGTTGGCAGATATGGCTGTGCGACAGCCGGAAGTCTTTGCCGAGTATGTCAAAATTGCTCAAGAAGCCCTTGCCGCAAAATCCCAGGCATAATCGATAGGCTGCTCCATACGAAGTAAGCTCCTGGAGGCGGTCCTTCTCCTGATAGGAGAGACCGCCTTCAGCAATTTGGGCATACGTTTTCAGTTTTGCGACTGCTCCCGCTTACATCACAATGTTGAGCAACTTGTTGGGAACATAAATGATTTTCCGCGGCTCCTTTTCGCCTAGTGCCTGCTGCACTTTCTCATCCTTAAGCGCCAATTTACTGACCTGTTCTTGGGGGGCATCGGCGGGAATCACCAAGCGGGAACGAATTTTCCCGTTTACCTGAACCACGATCTCGACTTCATTGCGCACAAGAGCTGCGGGATCGTATGCAGGGAAAGGCTGATCGTCGATGGCTCCTGTAAAGCCGGCGCGTTCCCAAAGCTCGCTGGTAATATGCGGCGAGAAGGGGAAGAGAAGCAGGAGTAGCGTACGCAAACCGAAGCCTAACAGGGGAGCCCCCACTTCTTCGGAGCTGGCTGCTGACTGGAGAGCATTCTGCAGCTCCATGGTAGCAGCAATTGCCGTGTTAAAATGGTGGCGGTCCTCTATCTCAGACTGCACCCGCTGAATCGCCCAGTGAATAACGTAGTTGAGCTCCTGCTCTGCTTTGTTCCTGGGTTGATAATCCGGCGATGCGCAGCGACAGGCCTCAAGGTTGTTCAAGACGAGACGCCATAAGCGGTTGAGGAAACGGTAACATCCTTCCACTCCCCTATCGCTCCATTCGAGTTCTTTTTCGGCCGGTGCCGCAAAGAGGATGAACAACCGCGCGGTATCCGCACCGTAACGCTCAATGATATCCATCGGATCAACGCCATTGCCGAGCGATTTTGACATTTTGGCGTACTTGGGGCGCCCGTGCTCGTCCACCGCGAGCTTGCCGGTTTGCTTGTCAATGTAAGTGTTAGTGACCATACCCTGCGCAAGGAGACGAAGGAAAGGTTCATCGCAGTCCACGAGGCCTAAATCCCTGAGCGCTTTCACAAAGAAGCGCGAGTACAAAAGGTGGAGAATGGCATGCTCTATGCCACCGATATACTGGTCCACGGGCATCCACTGGCGTGCCTTTTCTTTCGAAAAAGGTTCGCGATCGTTATGCGGGTCACAATAACGCAAGAAGTACCAGGACGAATCTACAAAAGTGTCCATAGTGTCGGTTTCACGCCTGGCGGCGCCACCACATTGGGGACACGTGGTGTTCACAAACTCTGGAACGCTGGCAAGTGGATTACCAATGCCCGTAAACTTCGCTTGTGCAGGCAGTTCAACCGGCAACTGATCCTCAGGCACTGGCACGACTCCGCAAGAACCGCAATAGATGATTGGGATAGGCGTGCCCCAGAAACGCTGTCGCGAAATCAGCCAGTCTCGGAGTTTGTACTGGACCGATCGCTGGCCGTACCCTTTCTCCTCTAGGTAAGCCACGATGCGCGACTTTGCGGTTTCACTATCCACCCCGTCAAAAGGAGCACTGTTGACCATGATGCCAGGCTCAACGTAGGCACACTCGAGCTTGTCCGCCGAGAAACCAGCTCCCGACTCAGGCGGTGCAATAACCAGTTTAATGGGAATTCCGAATTTCTTCGCAAACTCGAAATCGCGCTGATCGTGAGCGGGCACCGCCATGATAGCGCCCGTGCCGTATTCCATGAGCACAAAATTCGCCGTATAAATGGGTACGACATCGCCATTGAGTTGATTAACCGCATAGCGCCCGAGGAAGAGCCCCTCTTTTTCGCGATCGGCTGCAGTGCGCAGGAAGCGGTCCTCAACGACCACCTTTGCAGCGAACTCCTCAAGACGCTTTGCGAGATCGTGGCTATCGGGCGCACGGCGCTCAGCGGGGAGCTGTTCCACTTCTGCAACCATTTCGGCGACACGGGGATGTTCAGGAGCAAACACCATAAATGTGACGCCAAATAGCGTGTCGGGGCGAGTGGTGAAGATTTCGATATCCGGCAGGGCGGCGAGTTCGGCTGCTTCGCCAGTCCATTTCATGCCTGGACGCAGAGGCGTATCTGCGGGCAAGAGTTTAAATTTCACGAGTGCGCCCTCGCTGCGCCCAATCCAATTACGCTGCATGATTTTGACGCTTTCAGGCCAGTCCACAAGCTTAACGAGGTCGGCAAGAAGCTCTTCAGCGTAGGCCGTGATTTTGAACCACCATTGTTCGAGGTTGCGAACGGTTACTGGATTGTGGCAGCGCCAACACGCCCCCTGTTCTACCTGCTCATTGGCAAGAACGGTCTGACACGTATCGCACCAGTTAATTGCAGCTGCCTTTTTGTAGGCGAGCCCTTTCTCGTACAGCTTTAGGAAAAACCATTGGTTCCAGCGATAGTAGTCTGGCCGGCAGGTTATGGCTTCGCGATCCCAATCCAGACTAAATCCCATCATGCGGAACTGCTGCTTCATTTCAGCAATGCAGCGCTCGGTCCATTCAGCAGGATGAATCTGATGCTTGATCGCTGCATTTTCAGCAGGAAGGCCGAAGGCATCAAAGCCCATGGGGTGCAACAGTTTCTTGCCTCTCATCCGTAAAAAGCGAGCAAGCGCATCGCCGATGGAGTACACTCGGCAATGCCCCATGTGGAGTCGGCCAGAGGGATAGGGAAACATTTCGAGGACGTAGTATTTGTCCTCGCCAGGGTGATCGGGTGTGGCGAACTGTTTGCGTTCTTCCCAAATTCTCTGCCATCGTTGCTCGACTTCTTTGTGGGGGTAGAGAGTCTCTGATCCAACGCTCTTGGGCTCGTGCTCCATCATGCAGTTTCCTCGCTTAGATTATGTTTCTTTTAGATGGACTCATACAATGAGGGTGCAAGTGCAGATTTTGATTCATCAATTTCGCTAGTTGACGAAACTGACACATGAAGCTTCATTTCCCCTCCAGGGCGGATGGTAACAATTTTCACCTGAAGCAGCAAATGGGGAGGGCGTTTTTTGCTAGAGAATAGGCTTTCTCGGCTGGTATGTCTAAGGCGCAAAGCTTGAAAAGGAGATTGAAGCGACAATGGTCGGTCCCGAAGATTTGGGCGATATCGTCATTAACGACAACGTCATTGCACTGTATGCGAGCATCGCACTGACGCAGGTTGAGGGTGTGGTGACCCTCAGTGGCAAAAGTAGTTTCAGCGACTATGTCGGCGCGAAGAGTAAGGATGCAGAAAAGGGGATCAGTGTCAGCATTGATAAAGGCACAAATCTTTGCACGATTAACGTGGAGGTAAACATTTACTACGGCTACAATCTATACGACGTAGCGCGGCAAATACAACGGCACGTGAAGAACGCCGTGGAAAGCTTTACAGGCATGACAGTTGAACGCGTAAATGTGACCATTAAGGACGTCATCGTTGCGGAGCAGCCTCGCACCGAACAAAAAAAGTGAAAGACAAGGTGACACGATGAAATGGCTATACGCTTTCCTTTCCAGGCTTTTAATGGTGGCGTTGCTGGTGGCGAGTATTTTGGGGATGCTGGTCACATTTCCCCTGAAGTCGCCCTGGTTTGACCCTGTTCGGCAGCTAGGTCAATGGCTGGTGGAACGGATGCTCCCTCAGCCACATATGCTATTCTGGTTTTGGTTTGGCCTTTTCTGGGCGGTAGTGGCCCTGGGGGCTCTTGCATCTACGCTGCGGCGGCGCACGGAAGGGGTTACGGTCTCGGCGGAGGAAGGAAAGGTGATTATCCTTGAAGCCGCTTTGCGAAAGTACTTGCGCGCTGCTCTGAAGCAAGTGGCCGAACTCGAGCTACGAAACATCGAAATCTATCAACAACGCCACAAACTCTACGTTGATCTCTATGTGTTGGCTGTAAGTGGTGCGCGCGTTCCTGAGGTTGAAGCGAAAGTAATTAGCCTTGTGAAGCAGGCGCTGCGCGAGCAGCTGGGCGTGGAACAAGAAGCAACGGTGCAGATTTTCGTGACCGATTTTATCAACGCTGCAAACAGAGAGGATCTCGTTTACCGGCGGTCCTGGGAGGAGGAAAACGAGGAACAAGGCAGAAGCGTTACGCGTGTTGGGGAACCACATGTGGCGGATTTGGAACCCGAATCGGTGGCTTTTGGGTGGAATGAAGAAGAGCCAGAGCTGAAGAAACCTGCAACCGATGTCGGCGATGAGGGTGAGGCCAGTCCTGGCCGGCAACCAAAGAAAAAGCGCGGTGGCTTTTGGTCTCTCTTCCAAAGCAAGAAATCTGATGAGAGCGTCGCCGAACCAAGTGCAGAATCCGCCTGGCAGGCAGGAGCTCAAGAAACAGAAGCGAGCGAAGCCTCGAGGAGCGGGCATGTTCCTCCAGAAAAGAGCTTGAATGAAGAGGATCAGAAGACAGTTTAATTCGCTGCCGCAGTTAAAGGAGCTGAGACACACACTATCATGACCGTCTGTTATCGTTTCGAAAGTGACATTCCGGAAATAACCCCTTGGGAAGAACTAGGCAAGATACTTGATGAGTTGCGCAGGGCGGGAAAAACCATTGTTTTCACTAACGGCGTTTTTGATCTCATTCACCCTGGTCATGTTCGCTATCTGCGACAGGCTCGCTCACTTGGTGATGCTTTAGTCGTCGCACTCAATTCTGACGCATCGGTCAAGCGAGTGAAAGGCCCCCAACGTCCCATCCTGCCTTTGGCTGAACGTGCGCGGATTTTGGGAATGTTTGAGATGGTGGATTATCTCACCGCCTTTGAGGAGGAGACGCCGGTGGAAGTCATCAAAGCCCTTCGCCCCTCTGTTCTTGTCAAAGGTGGCGATTACACTCCGGATCAGGTTGTTGGAAAAGACTTTGTAGAATCGTGCGGGGGGAGTTGTGTTACTGTGGGATTCGCTGAGGGGTTTTCAACGACTGCGATTGTGCAACGCATCGTTGAAATGAGCCGCAAAGCGGCCCGCTGATAGAAACAGCGTGATCAACAAACAAAAAGGAGAGAACGGACACCAATGGAATTAGTAGAATTCGCTGTAGGCGACAAGGTCGAACATCTGGCCTTTGGCAAAGGCACCGTCACTGCTGTGTACGGCAGCGGTGAGCTCACGAAGGTAGTCGTAAATTTCGGCAAAGAGATTGGCGAGAAAAAGCTGCTTGTTAAAGTGGCTAAGCTGAGAAAAATTGCAGATAGAACAAAACTCGAAGCGGTAGAAGAACCCACGGGAGGTGGGGATAAGTGAGCCGCATAGATAAAGAAACGGTTCGCCATGTGGCGTTACTTGCGCGGCTTGAGCTTAGCGACGAGGAAATCGAGCGGTTCGCTCACGAGCTTGGGAACATTCTCGATTATGTTGCCAAGCTTGATGAGCTAGACACCAGCGAAGTTCCCCCTACTTCACATTCGCTACCGCTGGCAAACGTCATGCGCGAGGACGTCGTGCGTCCCTCACTCGCGAAAGATGAGGCACTCGCCAACGCACCCGATACCGACGACGGCTGTTTCAAGGTTCCGCAAGTCATTCAGGAGTCGTGATTCCGGCGTCTGGTTTGGCGACGCAGGTGCCAGAGAACGATGAAAATTGCACTTTGTCAAATTAACACAATAACTGGTAATGTTCGCTATAATCTTCACCGAATCTTAACCGAACTTGAGAATGCCGCTGCAAATGGAGCCCGCCTTGCGATTTTTCCCGAATTATGTATTCCTGGGTATCCGCCGAAAGATCTTTTGGAATATCGCTGGTTTATTGAAGAGGCCGCCGACGCGCTGAGTCGCATTCAGTCGCAGTGTCGGGCATTGGGGATAGACTGCATTTGTGGCACGGTTCACACAAATATCTTTGGCGGAAAGAAGGAACTGCTGAACGCTGCAGCCTTTGTGCGCTCGACCGGCGATATCCAGTTTACTTTTAAGAAGCTTTTGCCGACGTACGATGTGTTCGATGAGACCAGATACTTTGAGCCGTGTCCGAGTGACTGCCGCTCTCCGATTTTTTCCTATGCCGAGAACAATATACGAATTGGTGTTTCCATCTGCGAGGATATATGGAACGACAACCAGTTTTGGAAAAACGAGCGGCTTTATGAATTCGACCCCATAGAAAGCTTGGTGCAACAGGGGGCCAACGTCATTGTAAACATAAGCGCATCGCCGTTCGTAGTTGGCAAACCAATCAAGCGTCTCGAGATGCTTCGCCATACGTCGCGGAGGTGGGATGTTACGGTTGTGTTGGTCAATCAAGTGGGCGGATGCGATCAGATTATTTTCGACGGTGGCAGTGCGGTTGTCCTAGCGGATGGCAGCGTTCCGGCAGCAGCAGGCTGGTTCACCGAAAAGACCGTAGTGTGGGATGTGGAAAGACGCGATCCCCTTCCCGAGTTTGCCCGTATGACACAGACGGTTGCCGACGACGTTCAAGCAATCCACGACGCTCTCAGCTTAGGGCTGAGCGATTACCTGAAAAAGACTGGCTTTCAGCAGGTCGTAGTCGGGAATAGTGGAGGTATAGACTCGGCCACTGTCCTAACGCTTGCCACGGAAGTTCTCGGTCCCAACGCAATTCTCAGCATCTCCATGCCAGGGCCATTCACAAGCGAAGCCACACGGCGCGATTCTTCCGAAGTGGCGCGGCGCCTGGGCATCAAACACTTCGAGATCCCTATCACTGAACCGTTTGAAGTTCTTCGCCGGATTCTGGAAGACCCTGCGGGCACTCTGATGCGAGAACTTTTCGCAGGCGATTCCAAGAAAATTGATAAGCTTGCTAACGAAAATTTGCAAGCGCGCCTGCGGGGCAATATCCTCATGTGGATCTCGAATGCCATTTCCCGGACCAGAACATTAGTGCTCTCGACTGGAAACAAGAGCGAGCTTGCTGCAGGATACTGCACTCTATACGGCGACATGGCCGGCGGCCTTGCAGTTATTTCGGATGTCCCCAAAACTATGGTTTACAAATTAGCTAGATTTCTAAATTCTCGGATGGGAAATCCTATTCCGCAGAGTATTTTGGAACGCGAACCCACCGCCGAACTGGCACCAAACCAAAAGGACACGGATACTCTACCCCCTTACCCTGTGCTCGATGAGATCATCCGGCTCTACATAGAAGAGTTCTTAAGCCCAGAGCAGATCGCCGAACTGGGAGTGGCCGATGCTCAACTGGTGCGTAAGACGATTGCGATGATTGATCGGGCAGAGTATAAAAGGGCTCAGGCTGCCCCCGGGTTAAAAGTTACAAGTAAAGCATTTGGGTTCGGACGCCGTATGCCGATTACACGCGGGTTTTGAGATACGAAATTTGTAGCAAAAAATGCCCAGCTTCTTTCTATAGCATTCATCATGTCTCTAACGGAACTGACACAACGAATTCTTGAGGGCATGAAGCTCACAGCAGAGGATGCAGCGGGAGCCGCACGCAGCATCCTAAACCAAGAAGCCTCCGCCGTGCAGGTAGCGGCTTTTCTGACAGCACTGCGAGCACGGGGTGAAACCTGTCTCTTATACACATCT
>JANZZJ010000038.1 GCA_026419455.1 Candidatus Sumerlaeaceae bacterium
GATGATGTCCGTGGTGATGGCAATTCCAGGTACACGCGCGCGGAGTTCTGATATCAAGGCGAGATAATCCTCCCTTGTGTAAAACCGTTTCATGCGCCGCAAGACCCGGTTAGAGCCCGCTTGCACTGGAAGATGAATAGATTCGCACACTTTGTCGAGTGAGGCAATGGCGTCGATAAGACGCGAGGAGCAATCTTTAGGGTGCGAGGTCACAAATCGAATCCGTTTGATCCCACCGACATCGTTGACAGCAGCTAACAGATCCGCGAAATCGGCACGACGCTCTTTGTCATAATAGCTGTTAACATTTTGCCCGAGCAACATAACTTCTGCATACCCAAGGTCCGCCAACTGGCGCACTTCCGCCAGGACATCATCAACAGGTCTACTCATCTCGCGACCGCGAGTGTGAGGAACAATGCAGAACGTGCAAAAGTTGTTACAGCCGTACATGACCGTAACAAGCCCCCTAACGGACGAACCCCGTCTTACGGGTTGCATACCCAAAAAGACAGGTTTATCAATATCTTCGATAGCGACTAGTGGCTCCTCCGTTTGAATGTGGCGTTCTAAGAGACTCCCCAATTTAAACAGATCTCTCGTGCCTACCACTAAATCCACGTAGGGGATCTTTTGCAGGAGCTTTTCTCCTTCTTTTTGTGCCATGCAACCGCAAACGGCGATAATCTTATTCGCTCCTCGTCTCTTTTGGGCACCAAGGCTTGCCAGCCTTCCGAGCGCGCGCTCTTCAGCCCCGTCGCGCACAACACAAGTGTTAACCACTACCACGTCTGCATCGTCTGGTGTCGGCACATAGGTCAAGCCACGCGCCTCCAGGATACCCGCCATAATTTCTGAATCATTGTCGTTCATCTGGCAGCCGTATGTCACGATGTGATAGCTTTGAGGAAACGGCATCTCTTGGTTCTCCCAGGAATTTTTTCTGAAAATTATTGTGCCGATTTTTGTGGTTCATTCACGAAGTTTCGTGCCCCAACTGATTGACAGCTTTCAGCCATATGTGCAGATTAACATAGAAAAATTCGCACAGGATGTGAACTACATGTCTATTTCCGAAAGCACCGGCGCACGCGTTAGAATCTCGGAAATGCGTCACGGCGACCACATCGAGGGCGTGTACCTGCTACAAGATTTCCAAATTCGCCCCCGGAAGGACGGGGGAAGCTATCTTACGATGGTCCTCTGTGACGCATCTGGCAAGATTACGGGAATAATGTGGGACAATTTTGCCCCACTCCGAAATGGAGCCATACAAGCGAACGACTACATCCGCGTATCCGCCGACGTTCAAACGCATCAAAACCAGCTACAGCTTCGAGTGACTAAGGCGGAAAAAGTTCCTGACGAGTTGGTGAAACCCGAGGATTTTCTGCCTGTCACGCCGTACAATATTGAAGAGCTTGAGCAGGCGTTCTGGGGACTTGTTCACGAGATTCAGGACTCCGACCTCGAGAAACTCGTACGCGCCATTTTCGAAAAACCCCGCTTTTGGAATATGTTTAGGCGAGCCCCCAGCGCCGTAAGTATGCACCAAGCTTACCTCGGCGGACTGCTTGAACACACGGTGATGGTCACCAAAAACGCCCTGAAGCTAGCGGACAACTATCCCGACGCCGACCGCAGTCTGCTCATTGCGGGGGCACTGCTGCATGATATTGGGAAAACCCTCGAGTTCACCTACGACAAGAAAATTGCGTATACCGACATTGGCCGTCTTATTGGCCACATCCCCATGGGATACGCAATGATAGAATACGAGGCAGCTCGTTTGGGCACTCCACCAGTGAACAAAAAGGTACTCGTGCAGCACATTGTTCTCAGTCATCATGGCCTGTTGGAATATGGATCGCCCAAACAACCGCAAACACTAGAAGCTCTCATTGTTCATCATGCTGACCAACTTGACGCTCAGCTGTCGAACTATCTTGAAGCAGCCCAGAACACCCAGAGTGCAGCAAAGTGGGAGTACCGACCCATGTTTGAGCGCCACATGTACGCAGGCAGTTACGATGAGTTAGAAGTTGTCGAGCTTCTCCGTGCCCTCGGCTATACCATTCGTCCGCCATCCCACAAGACTTCGGCCGCCCAAACGAAAAACCAGGAAGATTTGCTCAACGAAATTTTTCCAGCCAATCAGGATTAGTTGAAGAACAATCCGAGAAATCCCGAGGAAGCTGCTAGATGAATACAGCCGAGAGACTAAGTAAAGTTCCACCATACATTTTCGTAGAGCTCGATCAAATGAGGAAGGCGGCCGTCGAGAGAGGGGAGGATGTCATTAGTTTGAGCATCGGAGATCCAGACCTCCCAACGCCTTCCATCATTGTGGACGCGCTTGCAGAGGCCGCGAAAAAGCCAGAGAATCACTGCTATCCTCTCGGCAAGGGAAAGCCCGAGTTACTGGAAGAAATTTCGCGATATTATGCTCAGCAACACGACGTGCGTGTTGATCCATACGAAGAAATTGTGGCCCTCATTGGCTCAAAGGAAGGAATTGGGCATTTACCACTGGCTATTGTTAATCCTGGCGACGTTGTCCTTTACCCAGACCCTGGCTACCCGGTCTATTGGATCTCTGCTCACTTTGCCGAAGCCGAACCAGTGCCCCTTGCCCTACGTCCCGAAAACGACTTTTTACCGGATCTAGAAGCGGTACCAAGCGATATTCTGCACCGCACACGCCTCCTGTGGATTAACTATCCGAACAATCCCACCGCCTCCGTGGCTCCTTTGGAATTTTTTGAAAAGGTGGTGTGGTTTGCGAAAAAATACGGTTTTGTCGTAGCCCATGATGCAGCATACCTAGATCTCGTTTTTCACGGCCACACAGCCTATAGCTTTCTCGCTGTAAAAGGCGCCAAGGAGGTGGGAATTGAGTTTCATTCGTTTTCAAAGACTTTTCACATGACTGGTTGGCGACTTGGCTTTGCCGCTGGCAATTCGCGCGTCGTTGGAGCCCTGGCTGCCCTCAAAGCCAATTTGGACTCAGGAGTTTTCGGCGCGATTCAGGACGCGGGAATTGTTGCTATGAAAAACTTCGACAAAATCGTCCCGGAATTGGTCGCAGTATACGAACAACGTTGCCAAGTCCTGACGACCGCATTGACCAACATCGGATGGCGTCCGGCAGCAAAACCACGAGGGACATTTTATGTATGGTTGCCTACCCTGCATCAGAGAAGCTCCATGGACATGACAAAAGAACTTCTGCAACGGTGTGCAGTAATGGTCACGCCAGGTACGGCATTCGGTAATGAAGGCGAGGGGTTCGTTCGCATCTCGCTGACAGCACCAGAACCACGAATTAAGGAGGCCGTGCGTCGCATCGAACGCGCTAACATCATATGATTGGCAAATTATTAATACAATTTGTTATCGGCATTTTTATTATTACGCAGGTGGACAGCGCTCGTGGTAATGATGCCGACACGTGTGAAGTCTCCGTTTCCCCGCTGACTTGCGACCAGCCTACGACTACTATTGAAACCAAGGACCGAAAGTCTGGAAGAAAATGGCTAACTCCGATTATCGCTTTTTGCCCGGAGGAGTACCTACTAGCCACCTCGGCCTCTCTACCGCTCATGAACCGCAAAGTTGTCGAGCGGCTTCTGCGTTATCCACGTGACGGTCGCCATGATTATTTTTGGCCGCGCAAAGGTGAGGTTATTTACGATGGTGGTACTACGGACGTCATCTTCAACGGTGCCTTAGTTATGAAGGGCGAGTCGAAGGGCCGCACTTACTGCTGTGGGCTCACGCTTGAAGTTTTTTATCGTGTCCTTCAAGAAATAGAAAAAGTTCCGCCCCAGTTTTTGGCTTTGGGTCCCCAAAGGCTAAAACTGCTTTGGTTCTGTCCCGATCTCTATTCCCCTGGACCGTCTGAGGCCCTTGAAGCTTTGCAAGTCGGTCGCGGCATTTCGCCCGACGCCGCACTGGCAGGAGATTTTGTTCAAATTTGGCGCCACAATAAGTCAGGCCATAGTGTCATTTTCATCGCATGGGCCTATTCGCCTGAGGGAAAACGAGTAGGAATTCATTACTGGAGCACACAAGAAGCGACGAAGGGTATTGGATTTGCTGTCGAAGCAATCGGTGATGCCCCACCGATGATTTGGCTCGAGAAGACCTCATTTGCCCGCCTTCTATCGCCCGATGATTGGCGGTAGTGGCCATGAAAATGGACTTTACAGATCAAACGAGCTAACGCCTGAATAACTTAATGAGGATGGGACTCGCAGCGAATATGCTCTATAATGACTGTCTCTTATACACATCTGACGCTGCCGAC
>JANZZJ010000074.1 GCA_026419455.1 Candidatus Sumerlaeaceae bacterium
TAAGAGACAGTGCCCTGGCGCTGCAATTCTCGCACCATTTCTGCTTTACCCAGCGGGTCGACACCGGCAATTATTTTGGAAATGCCCACACTTTCTGCAACGGCATGCGCTACCTCCCCGCGGTCGCCCGTGACGAGCCCAACCTCGAAGCCTCTTTGTTTCAAGTCGTGCACCACCCTGCGCGATTCTGGCTTAGGCTGGTCTGCCAAACCGAGGACGCCCACGAAGGTTCCATTGATTGCTACGGCCAGCGGTGTAACGCCCGTTCGGGCCAGGCGTTCGATGATTGGCTGACCACGATCGACGGCAATTCTAACCGAGGTAAGAAGATCCACAGTACCGACGTGCACCATGCGTTCCTCGCCACTCGCCACAACTCCTTTGCCAGCAAGGGCATGAAACTGGGTGGGAGGAGACCACTCGGTTGGTGGCGCACTCTCAACGATGGCACGCGCAAGGGGATGTTCCGAAAATTGCTCGGCCCACGCAGCTGTCTTTAAGATTTCTTCCGCAGTCCAGCGCGCCGGATCGCACGATTCCACGGCTACTACCTGAGGGATTCCCTCCGTCAGCGTCCCCGTCTTATCCAGGAGCATCACCTCAAGTTGGGCGGCCTTTTCTAACGCTTCCGCCTTGCGAAACAAAATTCCCCGCTGAGCTGCCTGACCGGCCGCAACTATCACGGCGGTGGGTGTAGCGAGTCCCAGGGCGCAAGGACAGGCGATAATGAGGATTGAAACAAAAGCCTGCACGGCGTAACCGAAATTTTCCACGCCCCCCACCAACAGCCATGTCGTTGCCGCAAGGACTGCGATTGCGACAACGATTGGCACAAAGATACTGCTGACGCGATCGGCAAGCCGTGCGATCGGGGGCTTTGTACTCTGAGCCTCCTGCACGACTTGCACGATGCGGCGCAGAATGGTATCCGCACCTACATGCATGGCACGAATGATGACTGCTCCGGTGGTGTTCACAGTTCCGCTAAAGACGTTATCGCCAATCTTCTTTTCCACTGGTAGCGACTCACCGGTAAGAAGCGATTCATCGAGCCAGCTCGATCCCTCAGTGACGACTCCATCAACCGGAACAAAATCGCCGGGTCTGATAAGAAGCAGATCTCCGACCCGTACGTCGCCTAAGGGAACCTCTTGCTGAGTGCCATCTTTGATACGCACAACTGTCTGAGGAGTGCGTGAAAGAAGCGAGCGGACTGCGTCGCCGGTACGTACCCGCGCACGTTCTTCCAAAAGGCGGCCTAGTGCCACGAATACGCAAATCACGGCGGCGGCTTCAAAATTCGTGTGCGACGTAATAGCCCATTTTTCCCGTACTGAGGGAAATGCAAGTATCGCCAGACTGTGAAGGTAGGCGGTTCCCACCCCAAGCGAAACAAGCACGTTCATGTCCGCCGCTCCGCCTCGCAATGCGTTCCACGCGCCGGAAAAAAAACGCCGGCCGACAATAAGAAGGACGCCCGATGTTGCTAACAAATTAAACCAATCGCGCCAAAACCAATGCACGGGCATCATGCTGAGTGCTGCTACCGGCAATGCGAGCGCGAAGCCTATTGTAAGCTCATATGCTTGACGCTTCCATTTTGCTTGTTCAGCCGCGCCGTCAGCCGCTGTCGCTTCGCAAGGATAGGACTCGATGCTTGCCGAATAGCCAATCTCGTTAATTTTCTTGAGGATGTCGTCGGCCGAGATTCGATCCGGATCGTAGGCGATTCGTCCCTGCCGTGTAGCTAAGTTCACGAAGACACTGGCGATGCCCGGCATGGCTCCCACCAGTTTCTCAATGCGTGCAACGCACGACGCGCAGTGAATCCCCTCGATTTTACACAGAACCGTAGCTTGCCTTGTCGGTGGTCGCGCGCTTGTCATGTCTGCTCGTATTCTAAACGGTGAGTGAGAAGCTGATGCTCATACAGCGAGGCATAGAAACCACCGCGCGCAATGAGTTCCTCGTGCGTACCGTATTCTATGAGCCGACCTTCATGAAGTACGGCAATGCGGTCGCAATGCATGACAGCGGAAATCCTGTGGGCGATCACAATGCTTGTGCGTTGGTCCATGACCCCACGAAGCGAGTCAATGATTTTTGCCTCGGTCTCCGTATCGACCGCTGAGAGCGCGTCATCGAGAATGAGTATTTGGGGATCGCGCAATAGGGCTCGAGCCAGTGCAACAC
>JANZZJ010000181.1 GCA_026419455.1 Candidatus Sumerlaeaceae bacterium
AAGAGACAGCTACATGCCCCCCCGTAGAAGCTATGGTCTGTAAAAGCTGTCTTAGCACATGCGAATGAAGCGCCGGGTCACGAAGGACACCTCGCCCGCGCGACACATCCGCACGTCCAGCCTCGAATTGCGGTTTCAGAAGCGCCACTGCTGTGGCTTCCTTGGTCACGCAGTGAACGACAGCAGGGAGAATTTTCGTCCCAGAGATGAACGACACATCTATCGCAACAAAGCTTGGCTGGAACTCGAACTTTTCGGGGCTTAGATAGCGGGCATTAGTGTGGTCTAAAACTCGCACCCGTGGGTCCGACCGAAGGCGGGGATGCAGTGCTGTAACTCCCACGTCCACTGCGTAAACCAGCCGAGCGCCCCGCTGGAGGAGGCAATCGGTAAAGCCGCCTGTCGAAGCGCCAATGTCCATGCAGACAAGTTCGGCTACATCAAGCCCAAAGCGGTTTAAGGCGGCTTCAAGTTTGTATCCACCCCGACTTACGTATTTTTCACTTTCGATGAGCTCCACGGGGTAGTCGGGCGGCACCTTCATCCCGGGCTTGAGGCTCTGCCCAAGGGGGTGGACGACCCGCCCGGCAAGAATCATTTTCTGCGCCTGTTCGCGACTCTCCGCTAAACCACGCTCGACCAAAAGCCAGTCCAGCCGCACTTTGGGCTTTCCCTTCGGCGCCCTTCCATCATGTTTTTCCTGGGCTTCCTTCACTTTTCCGTTGACCGATTTAGGCGGTTGGGCGTAGTCGCCACTAGTACGAACCATAGATGTGGTCGTACATTCGACCACCAAGCTCAGCCTTGAGGAAAGGAGTCGTTATGAAAAAGCAGGAACTCATCGATGCCGTTGCCAAGAAATGCCAGAAGCTCGAATTGAGCAAGGCTGCGGTAAAGGATGTGATTGACGCCACCTTTGATGAGATCATGAAGGCCATCAAGAAGGAGAAAAAGTTCCAGATGCCCGGTTTTGGGACCTTCAGCGTGAAAACGCGCAAAGCCCGCACAGGCCGGAATCCGCAGACTGGCGAAGAGATCAAAATTAAAGCGAGCAAGACAGTCTCCTTCAAGCCCGCTTCTCAGTTCAAAAACTCGCTGTAAAGTTTCCGAAACAAGCATCGGGGCGGTGGAAGAGAGAACTTCTCTCTTTCACCGTTTTTTCATTCAAGCGCTCGCTTTTGCCTCAAGCAGCGCACCCGCATCGTCGCACCTTTGATGGGGACAACTCCATCAGCCGAAACCCAAGCCCAACGAGAATTTAGGAGAGCATTTTTCCCTAAAAATGTTTTATTGAACGGCACGGATCGTGCGCGTTAAAGGATGATTATCCCGAGGACTCGCTACCATGGGTACCCTAGTCGACTTTGCCAATCAGCTCCGTGATCGCGTTGACATTGTCGACGTTGTTAGTGGCTACGTGAAGCTCAAGCGTGCTGGCTCAAATTGGAAAGGGCTATGCCCATTTCACCGCGAGAAAACCCCCTCGTTCATGGTGAGTCAGGCGAAGCAGATTTTTCATTGCTTTGGTTGCCATAAGGGTGGCGACGTCATCCGTTTCATTGAGCTTGCCGAGCACGTTGAGTGGAAGGAAGCATTGCGGCTCTTGGCAGAACGTTACGGAGTCCCCCTGCCGGAATTTTCAAAAGCGAGTCGCGATAGCAGCACCGACATTCGAAAGATTCTTTACGATATTAACGAAATATCTTGTCAATTTTTTTCACGACACTTAACCGAAGCTCTAGGCGATAAATCCCATCCCATTGCAGAATACGTATCCAAACGACAACTCGATGCTCCGACACTTACAAAGTTCCGGATAGGTCTTGCCCCCGCGGAGTGGACCAAGCTCGTTGATGAGCTGCGAAAGCTTAATTACGATGCCCAGCAATGCCTCGCGGCAGGAATCGCCTTACGCCATGCCGAAAGTGGACGTATTTATGACCGCTTCCGCGCACGTCTCATGTTTCCAATCTTTGATAATCTTGGCCGCCCCATAGCCTTTGGGGGCAGAGTCTATCTGCCTGATTCTAGCCTCGATCAGCCTAAGTACGTTAACTCGCCAGAAACCGAACTCTACAAGAAGGGCCAGTACCTCTACGCATTTCACCTTGCAAAAGAAGCCATTGTGCGTGAGGGATTCGCGATTCTTGTCGAAGGTTATTTCGACGTCATCCGTGCTCACCAGCATGGCTTTGCGAACACGGTTGCCTCTTGCGGAACAGCGCTGACAACCGAACAGGCGCGGGCACTCCGCAGGATTTGCGATACGGTCGTTTTTGTTTACGATGGAGACGAAGCAGGCCAGCAGGCAATGCTGCGTGGCTGTGAAGTGTTATTGGAACACGAATTTACGATCAAAATTGTGGTTCTCCCGGACAATCAAGATCCCGACTCGTTTCTCCTCGCTTATGGAAAAGGCGCTTTCCGGCAACACGTTGAGCATGCGCAGGACTTCTATCACTTTTTCCTCGATCGAGCAATCCAGCAGTATGGCTGCTCCTCGGTTCAGGAAAAAGTCCAGGCGTTCAACTTCTTGAGGCCAGTCCTTGCAAAAATACACAATGCAATAGCCCTCGACGCTTACCTTCTCCGCACTGCACAGGTGCTCGGGACCGACGTCTCAAGTTTGCGGCGGGAATTGGCACGAACCGCGAGACAATCGGAGCCGATCTTACCCTCAGTTGCCGTGGCACCACTCGACCAGGGAACGCTCCTAGAACGTTACGTTCTGAAGGTCTGTGTCGAAAGGGAGGAACTGCGAGTCGATTTGGTAAGGCTTATCGCTGCTGAGTGGCTCACTCATCCACTGATTCGAAAGTGGTTTGTCATTTGTTGCGGCCGCTTGTTCGACTGTTTGGAGGTCAACTGGAGCGAATTGTTGGCCCTCTGCGACGATCCCGATTGCGAGGATGCCCAATTCTTGCGAGGACTCATGCTCGAAGAATCAGAGCCGCTAGCTACGATTGACGTTGTGGCTTTAAAGCACGTTGCAGCGCGGTTGGAGCGCGCCTACCTCATGCGCGAAGCACGGCAGCTTAGCGAAACGTGCAAGACGCTTTATCCGCAAGATCCTGACGGCCTCTCATGGGAGAGTTTCGTGAGAGAACTTAACGCGAAGCTACCCAAATTCAGGGAGGTCACGCGTGCCTGCCGCCCTCCGCAAGAGATTTGGCGAAACGCTGAATCAAGCTGATGGCTCAACAGCGTGGAGTAACTGCTAGTTGTGGTGCTTTTGATTTTTCCATTGGCGATAGATGCGCCGTCGGAGAAATCGTCCCAACCGAAGCAAGAGGGGCGGGTGATCCAAGACCGCCCACTCCTCCTGTGTGATATAACGTGGAAAAGATCGGGCTTTGATGCGAAGAAGGTTCCATCGGTCAACTTTGCACATGAGGCGGAATAGTGAGTTTCCCCAAAAACGCCCGCTCCGGAGAACGGCGGTCTGAAAATCTATAAAAGCGGGAGCTCCTGTGCGCAGAACCATGATATTCTTTCTTCTGATATCACCGTGCGCCACCCCGCGGGCGTGGATTTCAGCTAACAACGAGAACGCTTGGGTGAAAAATTGGTGCGAAACCTTTTCGCGAATTCCTTTTCGCGGCAAAACGTGACCATCCAGAAACTCCATTACGAGCCCTGCTGGTCGCACCACGGTCAACACCTGCGGCACCCCTGGGAGTCCACGAAGGCGCGCCAACGCCCTTGTCTCCCGAGCAACAACAAACTTGCCCCACAATTTGCCCCACAGCCTGCGACGGCTGTAGTCTTTCCAAACTGCACGGATCCCCTGCCAATCAATCAAATAAACATCAGGAGCAATCCCGCTTTGTCCGTGCTTCAGCACCTCTTGGACGAGGGGAAGAACTTCGGCGCGGGTGACTACTGAGCCCGCCGATACGAAGCTTCCATCTTCCCGGTTCCCACGCATCATTCTGGCCACGGTACTCGCTGCAATGAGCCTTTCAGGAAAACTTCACACCACGGATCTAGTCGCCTCCCACGGTCCTTATCGCTGGGATGATACACGAGTACATGCTCGATGGTTTGCTGGCCAGGAATTTCGCTAATCAGGTCCTCTGCCAATTTATCTTTCCGATCCTTAGTTCGCTTATCACCGTAAACGATCACTTTCACACCGTGTGCCGCCGATTCTCCCTCGTTGGCAATTTTCACAGCAATCCGAAGTTGTTTATTGTTTATATCGGACTGTGTGATCGGTAAGATTGTCACACCTACCGGGCGAAGCTTATATTTTGTTAGCACTTTTAGGCGGATCTCTCTTCGATTGTTTTCGCCCGATCTCTCGGCCTCTACGCTGCCAGACGATACGCGGAATAGGAGATCGTGAACTCCGGCGTTAGCAAATGGATCCCATCGCACGGTGAAGATTCGTTGCGATTGCGGAGGAATATCAATAGGCTCAAATGGCCGAATCACTCTCGACTGCAAGGGCGGACTGCCTGTGGTGAGGCCATCGTAAGCGTCCACCCGAACGTTCCTGGCTGTGGCGTTACCAATGTTCTCCGCTACCACCCGAAAGAAGATGGTTTCACCTTCGGCGATGGGGTATTTGTGGGGAAGGATCCCTCCTTCGGGAATGGTCAGGTCTGGCATAGCAGCCTTTCCCAGCGTGACGGGGTAGGTCACTGTCATGGTCGTCCCTGTTTCGGCTCCGACCGCTTCCACGTAGATGCGGGCAGTCTCCACATCTGGGAAGTCGGTGTAGGGACGGGAAAACTGTAAGGATAACATCCCGCCAATCTCAATGGTTCCAGTCGTGGCTGCAGAGGTCTGAACAGGCTCAGTGGTGCCTGTAGCTTCGAGCCTCGCATCGAGAACTGTAACAGGTTCCTTGCCCACATTCCCAAGCTGGCACGAGACTTCAGCAACTAGTGGCGACAAGAGATGTTTGGTGATGACAGTTCCCGGGATGACACACAATCCCTGAGTTGTGTCTGCTCCGCCCACCACCAGCGTTAGGGGGGCAGTTGTGCCCACGGCTACAGGTGTTTCTGCGCCATAACATCGCGCGTTCAGTGTCAATGGAATGAGGCCGGGCTGTGCTTTGGAGAGGATGACCACATCGCGCCTTTCCCTGGGGAAAAAGCACACGGCATCGCTCTCAGCCTCGAAATCGCCTCCTGTAACTTGCACGACGGCGTCGCGCAGAGGAAGTTCGGACAAATTCTCTAGCGTAAGAACAAGAGTCACGGTATTGGGGCGTTCGTCAGCGTACGTCACATGGAAATTCCATCCGCAAAGCTTGAGATCGGAGGCTTTTGCTAAGCCCTTGGTAAACATTCCGCCGGTAGGTTTGATGGCTGTTGTCATGCTTGGATCGCCAAGCAAAATGAACATCCGTACGAGGTCAGGAGAGTACCCACCGGCAAGATAGCGGTAGCAGGCGAGATTAAGGGCATTACCAAGCGGTTCCGCTCGGTCGGCGAAAATTGCACGAACGAGCTCCCGCGAAAGCTGTTCATGCAGGGCAACCATCCCTGGACCTGCGGGAACATAGCACGCGACCGCTCCCCCTGTGGGGATACGCATAAAGTCTTCGCTAATGCACACATTCCACCGTGGCATAGGGTAGTCAATTGCCCCGCTGTTACACGTCATGTTCAGCACGATCGGCAGGCGGTCGCGATTGCGTAGCATGAGGTTATCCGAGTTTTCGCTGTCCCCACCGAACCAGATTCGTTGTGTTGACCACACGTTGGGCGAGCCATGCCCAAAATACCAGACCACACTTGCTCCCTTGTTAAAAAGATCACGGATTTTTCGTGTCATTTCCGGACTGACCTTAGCTCGCTTGCTTTCGGTCAATTCCGCTGGAAAATAAAAATTGTCCTCCCATGGCTCTTCCGATAGCGTCAGGCGTGTCACAGAATACGATGGCGGAACAAGTTCTGCCACGCGCTTTGTTGGTGGATCGAATTCCGTGTGATCGGCGATGAAACCTAGGTGGGCGTGCCAGTCGCTTTGCACGCCGCTTGTCTTCTCGTAATCCTCGAGCTTCGACAGTATGTTTTCCAAATCAGCGCGGTTGTTCACCGACAATCGGCCCAACATGACATCGGCCAAATCATCGGTTCCAAAAATCCTCGTATACCAGTGATCCGAGGCCCACTGCTCGCCGGATGAAGAGCTCGAGCGCATCGTATAGGAAGGGACGTAATTAATAACATTATTGCGGAATTCATTCTTGTAAGCACTGGTTGCGTCACCTACGAGAAGCACAAAACTGGCTGGCGACAATCCTGCAGGGGCTTCGTAATATCGCGCCGCATAATCAATGAACCTCTTAATGGCTTCTGGTGTCTCCTGACCGTGGGCGAATTGATCGTACACTGTTTGCGTGTCCACCAAAAGCACTTTATGGCCTTCTTTTTCTTTGCGAGCTACAAAACGGCGCATCGGTTCTACGAAATCCGGATGAGCGATGACAAGATAGTCAGCTTGAGTTGCTGTGGAGCGTAGGTCCACGTGACTTGTCGCCACGGGTTCGAAACTGACAGGCAATGCCGCTTCTGGGGTAGTGATGGCATAGCGGCGTGGCCCACTTTCCGCTGCACGGAACTCCAGCACCGAACGGCCGGACTCCGTTGATACTATTTGGCTCGGAACCAGTTTCACTTCCTGATCTGTTACATCGAACACAATCGCATTTCGAGTCGGCATTTCCAGCGCCACCCGGTACGCCATAGCGCGCTGGACTCGCATATCCTCTTGGTAGGGCGAGGCAATTTCACCAGGGAGCTCGCTGAGGCGGTAGGGGCGAATGTACCAAATTTCCAAATTGTCGAGATAAATTTGTGGTGCGGCAATATGCTCCCCGCCGGCTGGTGTCGCTAGGCCCTTGTTTTCTGTTTCAACCCAAAGCTCAAAACGGTTCTCCCCACTATGAATTTCATTTTCGGCGATGGTGAATGGCTTGCGGTCGTCTCGTTCGTCTGCCACCGCAAAACGCCGAACCTGTCCGCCATTGACTCGCAGGCACACGGTTGAACTAGTCGTCTCGCCCAGAGCGTACACGTAGAGATTGAGAACTGCGGGTAGCGGCCGCCCCGCTGGTAGCATTTCAGGAAGCCTAAACGAGGCACCAAATGTTCCCGACGTGGGAAGCTCCTGCCATACCCAGCGGTAGCCGAGGATGCTGAGAAACTGGTCGTTGCGCGTAAGAACTTTTGTATCTTGCTCGATCAACATCTTCGTGAGATATGCGGAGGCACTTTCACATTCCTGTTGCTGGGCCGGAACAGGTGCGACTGCTATCGGCCGATGTGACTGGTGCTCGTCGTAAATGAGCCAGTACACGTTGGTAGAGGAAAACGGCGAGGGGCTCTCAGTGCCGTAAAAAAGAAGAGCATCGTCGGCCTGAAAACCGCGCCCCTCGTTCGAAGCATTTCGTGCCCAGTAAAGAGGAACTTCCCGACCATTGTTGAACAGCCGGAGGTGCTCAGGACGAAGCCAGTTCGGTACAACGCCAGATGATTCCAGATCCCTGGCGGTTATGCGGTAGATTCCTGATTCACGCACCCGAATCCTCATGCGGAAAGGAGATCGTTCCAATTCTTCCGGTGGGGGAAGAGCCGGCGAGATACCACGCGGAATAGCTTTTTCCGGTACCACGATGAACCTGTCGATATCAGTCGGATTGGCTACTAACTTTTGCACAAGATTTCTAAAATATCCGACCCGATGTTTGGCCCAAAACCTAATTGCTGCGATATCGCGGATCGGTTCTGCAGGAAGAAACGCTATCGTAACCGCTCCTCCCGTAACATGTCGCTCACCTAAGGCCCGAGGCTCGTAACTAAGAGAAAACGTTGCAATGCGATATGTTCGGACGTATCCCAGTTCCTGGGTGGTCGCTTCGAACAACTGAAGCGTTGCAGGCTCAGAGGTTGCAGTGCCATTGAGATCTATGCGTTGCAACACGGTGCTCGTGATTTCGCCGCGGGGCACAACAAGTGGAATAATGAGCTTTCCCTGCTGGGAACTCTCGGCCTTCACGTTAAACTCAAAACTGAGTTCACTTGGCGTTGCCCTCAATGTTTTCACTGCCACATCGCTTGCTGCTAGCTTTCCGCGAATCGCGCCGTCAGCTTCTGTTAGCCATTCTTCAATATTTGCATCCTTAGCGATGGCATCGAGTGGATGCTGTTCTAGCTGAGCAGCTCTTGCCATCCCCTCTGCCCATGGCACGCCATGCAGGAGCGCAAATACCCCAATCACTATCCACCCAACTGCTCGCGCAAAGAAGTTTTCTCGGAGGTACTGCGGCGTCATTTTATAAAACTGTGGCCAATCCTTGGCCGTGCCGGATCTCATAGTTCGTCGTCGCCCTAACAAAAACTTTGCTGCTTGTATTTGAACAAATCTTGTCATCTTCAATGAAGATGCTACTCGAAATCGAGAATGAAACTGCAATCATTTCAACAATCGCTTCGTGTTCTCCACATCATGTCCACGTACAGATGGACGGGGGTTGCCGAACCTGCTGTTAGTTTAGCAAAGTGCTTGGAGTCGCTGGGTCACACATGCTGGGTTGCAGGGATCTGGGGACGCTCTTTTGAAGAGATTGCTGCAGCTCACGGGGCTCGTCTTGCCAAACAGCTTCCTGTTTCGCTTCATTACAATCCCATCCAACAGGCAAAACTTATCAAATCGCTTCGGCACTTCTGCGCGGAGCACGATGTTGATATCGTTCATACGCATTTGCCCCACGATCATTGGATAGCGGCTTTGGCATTTCGCTCAGCAACATTTCAGCGGCCTGTTCTCGTGCGCACCTATCATCGCTATGAGGAGCCCCGACGGGATCCTCTTCACCGCTGGCTTTTTGAGCAGGCAACGGATGGAGTCATCACTGTTTCCAGTGCACAGCGAGACATTTTGGCCCGGGCGTACCGGAAAGCTAATGTGCGGGTGATTTTGGGCGGGGTAAACGTCCAGAAATTTCATTTCGATCCCGAAGGTAGGAAGAAAGTGCGTGCGGATATGGGAGAAAAGCCTGATGCCATGGTCGCGGGCTTGGTAGCGCATCTTGGCTATAATCGCGGCATTCGTTGGCTGTTGGCAGCTGCCCCCAAAGTGCTCGAAGCAGTCCCCCATGCCACGATCTGGATCGTCGGACAAGGGGAACTTAAGGAATTTCTGCGCCACGAACTCCGCAATCCTAAATACCGCCGGCGTGTGTTGCTTGCTGGATATCGTACGACTGACCTTCCAGACACCTACTCTGCTATTGACGTGGGCCTGCTTCTTGGGTTGGGCAGTGAAGGGAGTGCACGCGCCGCCCTCGAAACCATGGCAACGGGACGCCCCGTTGTGGCCGTCCGAAAGGGGGCTCTCATCGACACCATCACCGACGGGGTGGATGGTTTTCTTGTGGATGAAAATGACGTAGACGGACTCGCCCGCGCTCTCATCGAACTGTTAGCTTCGCCCGATCGTGTACGCGTTATGGGCGAGGCGGCCCGTCAAAAAATGATTAACTGTTTTACAGAAGAACGCCGGGCAAACCTGACTGCTGAGTTCTACTACGATCTTATCAAACATCACACTTCCCAGCGCTGATGGGGTTCGAATCAGTCAATGATACGAATTTTTCCAACCTCTTCAAGCTGAGCCCTGGAGATCGGCCCGACTCGCAAGACGCGGTAGGGTTTTTCCATTACCGAAAGCACGGTTGATGGCGCATGACCTCCGGAAGGCCCACCGTCGATAATCAGATCCACTTTCTCGCCTAATTGCACTATGATTTCGGCGGCTTCGCGAGCAGGTGGCTGTCCACTCAAATTGGCGCTCGTCGTTGCTAGAGGACGTCCTACCATGCTGAGAATGGAAAGGGCCAAATAGTGATCAGGCATGCGAATACCGATCGAGTCATCGGGAGCCAGCGACTGAAACACCTGGGTGTGCCGACGAAAGACAAGTGTTAGCGGCCCTGGCCAAAACGCTTCCATAATTTCGCTAACCCCTTCCGGAATCTCGCGAACCATATGGCGCAATTGAGCCGTGCTATGAATGAGAACTGCAATGGCGCGTGAGCGATCGCGTCCCTTTACCTCGTACAGGCGCTCAAGGGCGCTCAGGTTCGTTGCGTCCACTCCAAGACCATAAACAGTCTCAGTTGGAAAGGCTACTAGCTTGCCTTCTAGAAGCGAATCCGCAGCCTGCTCCACTACTTCGAGTGGTGGATTTTGAGGATCACATGTTAACACAATCGGACCAGTCTTCTGCTTCTCCTCGGGCATAGGCGTTAACGACCCTTCCTCCGCTGGCTCGCGTTGACTTGCTGATGATACGACAGCACCAACATAACACTCCGTGCTTGCAATATTCCGTTCCTCATGATCGGAACAACTACGCTCTGTATTACCCTGGCGACGCGAAGCCGCCAATTTCTCTCGAAGTTTGTGGATCTGTTCCGGGGCAAGCTCCGTAGGGGGCACCGTGGCTGGCGACTGACGATGCATTTGCTCTTCAGCAGCCGTCTCTTCACGAAGCGATAGCTGTTCAAGCAGCTCAGCTATCCGGGCAGCAGTCACTCCAAATTCCGCCAAAATAGCTGCAGCCAGAGAATCGCCCAACCGGATCATTCCCTCCACAAAGTCAACCGTCGTGAGAGCCTGGCGGTTTCGTTCGCGGGCAACAAGTTTCGCTCGCATGACCAGTTCGGTGGCGTCGTCGCTTGGGACAAAAGTGGCTGCAATGCCTTGCTCGCGCTCCTCAGGCCCGGTAGAGGGAACCGCTGCCAGAGCGCGCTCAAACAGAACGTGCGGCGTCACCCCGATCGCAGCCAGCAGCTCATGGCCAGCACAATGGGGATAGGCAGCAATGGCTGCTAAGTAGTGGAGGGGAGTAATTAAAGCGTGGCGATGATGCTCGGCCAGCTCGCGTGC
>JANZZJ010000071.1 GCA_026419455.1 Candidatus Sumerlaeaceae bacterium
GTCGCGTTGTTTCTGCCAAGCCCCGCCGTAATGACCTGCTAGATTGCGATAACGCTTGAGACCAGGGTACATGTGAGCTGGCAGCATTTCGCCGTGGGTGTAAACCTTGATATCGGTACCTTTCACCTGTTCCAGTAGATCACGTAAGTCCACGAGGTCGTGACCCGTGACCAGAATACCGGGGCCCTCCTGGATTCCCTCAACGACTTCCGTGGGCTCCGGCTGCCCAAACGTCTCAACGTGACCGTCGTTGAGCAATTGCATAGTGCGGAGGTTCATGCGGCCACATTCGAGACACAGTTCGAAAAGGGTCTCCACATCGAAATTCACATTGGTGACGGTGGCAAAAAGTGCTTCTTCCATGAAGGATTCGATTTCGGGATCCGTTTTCCCGAGGCGCCGGGCGTGATGCTTGTATGCAGCCATGCCCTTGAGACCATAGAGGAGCAATTTTTGCAGCGACTCCATGTCGGCATCTTTACCGCACACACCGATATCCGTGCAGGCCTTGCCACGGAAGGTTTGCTCGCACTGGTCGCAGTACATGTTCCAACCGTTCGTACTCATTTTACGATCTCCTTTATTGGGCATTTACACAACGGTGTTTTCACCTTCACACAAAGAGAACAAAGAGAACCATATCTGTGCTCACTTTCGATTTGACCTGCGTCAAGTGTGGTTCTATTCCCAGACTCGATAGTGACGCCAACATTAAGATCGGAAGGACAGAAAAAGAATGCTGGCAAGACGACCGGAGCCACCAGACACCCATCTTAGGGAGGTTTTTCTCTTTCGTAACTGGGCACTCGAAGATCTGGCGCGTCTTGCATCTAAGGGACGCTTCACACTTTATAAATGCGGGGACATTGTCTTTGAGTCGGGCACCGACTGCGACCGCCTGTTGGTATTGATGGAGGGACAAATCCAGCTTTTCCGAGAACAACCCAACGGTCACAAGGTTACGTTGCACACGGTGAGAGCGCAGGCACTGGTGGCGTGCGCGGCTCTGTTTCTTGATCAATGCTATCCAGCTAGCGGCATGGTCGCTTCCGAAATGGCGGAGATATTTGAGTACCCGGGCGACGATTTTTTGCATCTTCTCGAGAGGCGACCGGACCTGGCACGGAAAATGATTTCTGCACTGGCAATGCGCCTGAGCGAGCTGGCCGATCGTATTGAGGCTGAGCATGCTCTGCTAGCCCCCGCACGCCTTGCACGATGGCTTAGCGAGCAGCCTTCCGTTGCCGGCGTCAACAACAGCCGATACGTGGCCCTCAACATCCCCAAGCGCACATTGGCAGAACATTTGGGGATCCAGCCGGAAACTCTTTCGCGGGCTATTCGCGCCCTGTGCGAAAAGGGTGTGATTACGCAGCAGCCGGGAGGGTTCGTCATTCTCGACAGCGAACATCTCCTCGCACTGGCAAGCGGCCACCCTTCGGACAAATGAGAGGGTGCAGTGGGCGATCCCCTACTCTAAAGGAAAGGGCGACGTTTCTCGGCCGGGGGCTCCACAGCATTTTTTATACTTTTTCCCGCTGCCACACGGGCAGGGGTCGTTGCGCCCTACTTTAGGTCCGACGCGCACAGGCCGGTGTACCGGCGGTTGCGGCGGAGGCTGAGCCACACCGTCGGGGCCTTCCTCCTGCGGCGGTGGAGCCATAGGTACGACTTCTTCGAGAGCGGCCTTGCGTGCCTGCATTGCACGAATTTGCTGCTCGGGCTCTTCCTGCTGTTGGATCACGGGCTGCGTGAGGAAGAAGTGCTCCAGAATGCCTTTGTGAATATTGTAGAGGAGATCTTCGAAAAGTATGGCCGCTTCCTTCTGGTATTCCACCAACGGATCAAGCTGAGCATAGCCGCGCCACCCGACATTTTCCCGCAAGTCGTCAATGGCGAGGAGATGGTCCATCCAGTTAGTGTCAATGTGGCGTAGGATGACCCACCGTGACAGTCGCAGCATGAGCTCGTCGCCGAGCTGGGCTCGCTTGGCCTCGTAAGCTTCGACAATCTTGGGCTCGATGGCCTGCAAGAGCATTTCCGCATCAATGCCTTTGAGTTCCTGCTCCATTCCACGGAAGTCGGTGTACGGAATGCAGTGTTGGAGGTAGGCCAGCAAACCTTCGAGATCCCATTCCTCGGTGGGTTTATTCGGATCGCCATACTCCCCAATGGCATTACGCACAGCATTGAGATGAAGGTTGATGATGACCTCTCGCAGGTCTTGGCTGAACAGAACTTCTCGGCGCAAGCCGTAGATGGCTTCGCGCTGTTTGTTCATTACGTTGTCGTAATCCAGGGTACGCTTACGGATTTCGAAATTGCGTGCTTCGACCTTTTTCTGAGCGTTCTCAATGGCTCTTGTGACCCATGGGTGAGTGATGGGCTCGCCCTCTTCGATGCCAAGACGGTCCATAATTCGAGCCAGCCGCTCACTTCCGAAGAGCCTCATGAGGTCGTCTTCAAGCGACACGTAAAAGATTGAGCGTCCGGGGTCGCCTTGACGGCCAGAACGCCCACGTAGCTGCCTGTCGATGCGGCGTGCTTCATGGCGCTCCGTACCGATCACCTGCAATCCGCCGGTGGGACGTCCCTTTTCGTCATAGCGTATAACATCAGGGTGCAGCTTAATGTCGGTCCCACGTCCTGCCATGTTAGTGGCGATCGTGACAGCCCCCGGCTGGCCGGCGAACCGGATGATCTCTGCTTCGCGCTGGTGGTTTTTCGCATTCAAGACGTTGTGGGGGATGCGTTTGCGCTGGAGCATTCGGCTGAGAAGTTCGCTGACTTCCACCGAGACGGTCCCCACAAGCACAGGCAGACCCTGCTCGTGAAGTCGCGTGATCTCCTCGATGATGGCGTTGTACTTCTCGCGTTTGGTTTTGTAGATAAGATCGTCTTCATCCACGCGGATGCAGGGCTTGTTGGTTGGAATTACCACCACATCCATGTTATAGGTATGCAGGAACTCGTTGGCTTCCGTTTCCGCAGTTCCAGTCATTCCTGCTAGTTTCTTGTACATACGGAAGTAATTCTGGAGTGTGATAGTCGCCAGGGTTTGTGTCTCGGGCTCGATTTCCACGCCTTCTTTCGCTTCCACAGCTTGGTGGAGACCATCGCTCCAGCGTCGGCCATGCATCAGACGGCCCGTGAACTCATCAACGATGATGACTTTATTATCCTGGACAACGTAATCCACGTCGCGCTCGTAGAGCGAATAAGCGCGCAGGAGTTGCGAGATGTTGTGAAGTTTTTCCGTCTGCACCGCGTGCTCCGTACGAAGGAGCTCCTTAATGTGTTCGCGTTCAAGACGAGGGACCTCGCTACCCGGAATCACACGGGCGACAGCTGAGTGGGGAATGCGTTGAACCCCATCGTGACGGGGGATTTCCCATTGCGTTTCTTTTCTGTAGGAGGCACGTTCCTCCGGCCGCCCATTCAGTAAAACTTTACGGCCATCGGTCAACTCAAGGACTTCGAAATCGCCTGCATCAATAGCCGCGATTTCTTCCACAATATCAGGCAGTTCCCACAATTTGGGATTCGTCGGGGAAAGGGTGGTCCGACCCAGCTCTGTGAGGTCAACCTGATGGCCTTTCTCATCGATGACATAGTAGAGCTGCTCCTCAATTACGGGCATTCGTTTGTCGCGCAGGTAGTCGAGTTCGACCTTTTCTATAAGGGATTGAACCCCCGGCTCGCTGCGCAACTTCATGAGGCGTTTGTGTTTGGGAAGTCCTTTCTGAGCTGTCAGGAGTTTCTCCCCTGCTTCGTAGCTATCGCTGCTTTGCTTGAGCAGCTGCTCGGCCTCATCGATGAGTCGGTTGACCAATTCGTTTTGGCGCTTAACCAGCTCATAAACCAGCGGCTTGATCTCGTTATAGCGGTGGGTGGACCGATCAACAGGACCACTGATGATGAGGGGGGTTCTCGCCTCATCGATCAGGATGTTGTCTACTTCATCAATAATGGCATAAAAATGCCCCCGTCGCTGAACAATCTGATCCGCATCGGTGGCCATGTTGTCGCGTAAATAATCGAACCCAAACTCATGGTTCGTGCCGTAGGTAATATCGCACTCGTATTGCGCGCGCCGCTCAGGCGTTCCAGGTTGAGTTTTATCCAAACAGCCTACGGTTAGGCCGAGGAATTCAAAAATTTTTCCCATCCATTCTGAATCGCGGCGTGCCAGATAATCATTGACCGTGACTAGATGAACGCCTTGTCCGGCTAGAGCATTGAGGTAGAGTGGCATTACGGCCACGAGCGTTTTTCCTTCGCCCGTGGCCATTTCCGCGATTTTGCCTTGGTGGAGAACGATGGCACCGGCAAGCTGAACGTCGAAAGGAACCATGTCCCACGTGATCTCGATGCCCGCTGCCATCCATTTTTTGCCCAAGTGCCGACGACAAGCTTCTTTGACTACCGCGTAAGCTTCAGGCAGGAGGTCGTCGAGTGTCTCACCTTCTTTGAGCCGCTGACGAAATTCGTCAGTCTTGGCTCGTAATTCCTCGTCCGAAAGAGATTGAAACTCAGCGTAATACTCGTTGATCCGCTCAACAATAGGCCAAATGCGCCGCATATCGCGGCTTTGTTTGTTTCCGAAGATTTTAGTGATTATGTTTTTGAACATCGGTTCGCTTTACGCCTTTTTTCGGATCCACAGTCGCTTCTGTCAGCGAATGTCCCTGCGAAAGAAGTCTTGCCCAGTTGTAGACTCCCCACAGCTGATTTCTTTGGACAATTGCCTCACGGTGACATTTTGGCACCAATTTTAGCCGTGCTGTGTAAACCTTGGGAAGCTACCCGTCGCAAGAAGAAATTATTTGACGCTTGCGAGGCGGCCGTGAGCTTCAGCAGCGCCCTTGAGGAGGCCGTTCTCGCGCATGGCTTCCACAATATGGTCGTTGACATGGGCTTCCGCCATTTCTGCGGCCACACGAATGGCATTTTTTATAGCCTTGGCATGCGACGAGCCGTGGGCGATGATGCAATTCCCACGCACTCCTAGCAACGGTGCCCCGCCGAATTCCGCATAGTCCACCTGGCGCTTGAAGTTACGCAGAGCCGGCATCATCGCGACGGCGCCTAGCTGAGAGACAAGACTCTTCTGAACTTCTTGTTTGATGCTTTCGATGATAAACTCAACAACTGCCTCGCCAAATTTAAGAACGATGTTGCCGACAAAACCGTCGCAAACGACGACGTCAAACTTTCCCTTTACGAGGTCACGTCCCTCAGCGTTCCCTGCGAAGTTGAGATTTGTCTCGGCAAGAAGTTCGCGAGCAGCTAGAACGAGTTCATTACCTTTGGTCTCCTCTTCCCCTATTGAAAGTAGTGCCACTTTGGGATGTCTGCGATAAAACATGTAGCGCGAATACACGGACCCCATGATGGCGAAATGGAGGAGGTGACGAGGCTTGCAATCCACGTTTGCGCCGACGTCGAGGAGCACGCAGGGACGATCCGGATGGGGCAATATTGCCGAAATAGCAGGACGGCTGATACCAGGAAGCGTCCGCCACATGAGCAATGTGGTTGCCATCGTCGCTCCTGTATTGCCGGCCGAGACCATGCCCTGGGCCCTGTTCTCGAGTACTAAGCGAGCGGCAACCGCTACCGAGGAGTTGCGCTTACGCAAGCTGTCGGAGGGCGCCTCGTGCATCCCGACAACTTCGGGGGCATCGACGATGTGGAGCCGCGGATGCTGCCATCCGTGGTGACGCAAAATCGAGCGCAGACGCCCCTGCGGGCCTGTGCAAATGACCGAGAGTGTCGGGTACTGGGTAACAGCAAGGAACGCGCCTTCGAGCAAAACTTCGGGACCGTGGTCAGTTCCCATTGCATCGAGGGCGATGGTGCATTCACCAAGCTGATGAAGCCGCCGACGCTGACGGACCAGCTGTCGAAGCTTTTGGAATCGTGACGCCATTTGTTACTTAGCCCACCGTGAAAAAATATCGACAGTCCAGCTTTCTGAACTGTCGAGGAATGATATTCGAGACAAAACGTCAGCGAATCGTTATTCTGCTGTTACGGGTTTCACAGGGCCATAGTGGCGCCCTTTGTATTCGCCACATCCCGGACACACTTCATGGGGCAAGCGGGGCTGGCCACACTTCGGGCATGGCGCAAATCCCCTAATTTCTTCGAGCTTATGATGCGCACGTCGGCGATCGCGCCGTGACGGACAATGGCGCCGTCTTGGGACCGGCATGATTATTCCTCCACGTCAACAACTTGCTTGCAACGCACTGCTATTACTCACAGGGGCTGGCAAAATTCAGTGCCTCATCAAGGAAATCAATGACGAATGAGATGATCATCATTGGGATCCGTGTTGTTATTCGAGCCAATCGAGCATTTCGGTAAGTCCTGGATGTTGCCCAACGTATACGTACCGCCGGAGGGGCAGCGTGGCTTCAGCTGCTCGACCAAGGCAGGAGTAACTCCCCGGCGTACCTTGTCCGGATACATTACTGCAATGACTTCCTCCCATGTGACGGCACCCACGGCAGTGCTGCGCATCTCAGCTATTTTGCGCTTTGCGGCCTGAAGTCGATCGAGGTTTCCCCTGCAAATGCGGGCGTGCTCAATGTTCCCCAGGGGATTTTGTTGTGCTAGCTTACTTGCTTCGTAGCGCCCGACTAAATAGAGGTGGCCAGCCCAGATACGAAGTTGTTCGCTATCCACAAACCCTAGCGCGAGGGCTCCCATAATAATTCCCACGCTGGCAAGGACGATGATCTTGCGCCTCATGGCTTCACCGCCAAAGCGAAATAGGCACTTGCGTCCGTAAAAAATTTGTCACGAAAACATGACGACTGTCAACCGTAGTAGACGGCTGTCGAGAAAATAGCTCCCTCTTAGTGCGCCATAAATAATGAAGGCCTAAACGCGCCGACCTACAG
>JANZZJ010000018.1 GCA_026419455.1 Candidatus Sumerlaeaceae bacterium
GCCTATAACGGCAGAGGGGGGTACCATTGAGCACCACATTGTCGGGCTGGGCACGGGGAGTGAGGCCCCGTTGTTGTGTTAACGATAGATAATAAGATCTTATGATAACAATATAATAATTTTGTACAGTATGAAAACTGCTGGGAGAACTCAGACACACAACGCAAGCCTCACGTTCACTGCGTGAGTGCCTCCTGTTGCACGCCCTTTTTCACTAAGAGTCGCCGATAGATACTCACCTGATGAGCGAGCACTTTTTGAATATCAAAGTGCTCGATCACGCGTTGCCGCGCAGCGCTGGCGAGCTTACGTGCCAAGGCAGGCTCGCGAATCAATTGTGATATGACTGCTGCTAGGGCATCCGCATCCCCAGGAGGAACAAGTAGGCCCGAAACCCCATCAATAATCTCTTCTCGGCAGCCTCTAATGTTTGTGGCAACGCACGGCCGTTCCATCGCCATGGCTTCGAGCAAGGACACGGGCATTCCTTCACGATA
Organism: Candidatus Sumerlaeaceae bacterium; assembly: GCA_026419455.1. Taxonomy (GTDB): domain Bacteria; phylum Sumerlaeota; class Sumerlaeia; order Sumerlaeales; family Sumerlaeaceae; genus DRVG01. The sequence goes on from JANZZJ010000018.1 coordinate 498, forward strand.
TGAAGGAAGGCAAAACACGTCCATTACTGCAAGATACGGGCGTGTGTCGTCTACCATCCCCGCATAGCAAATACGTTCAGAAATGCCCAGCTCTTGCGCTTCCTTCAGGAAAGCTTCCTTGCCGGCGTCATAATCACTTGTGAGCACATCGCCGACAACCAGCAGTCGAACGCGGGCATCTTCTTTACTCAGTTTAGCCATGGCCCTTACCAGCTCGAGTATGCCCTTCTCTCTTACGAGTCGCCCCACGAACCCTACAACTATTGCGTCCTCAGTTAAACCTAGTTCTTCTCGAACTTCCCGGCACATCTCGGCCGAGACAGTATCGGGTGAGAAGTGTTCCACGTCCACCCCGTTGAGGATAGTTTCAATTTCCCCCGGCCGCGCTATGCCAAGTTCGATGGCGGCTTTTTCATCCTCGGCGCTAACCGTCATGATAAAATCGCCGAAATACGCTCCCACCTTTTCAAGTGCGACGTGGAAGGTTCTTTTCAGGGGGGACATGCGCTCGTGAAAGTAAAAGCCGTGTGCCGTATAAATTTTGACCGGCACTCTCGCCAGCCATGCGGAAATTCTTCCCACCAGCGCGGCAATGGGTGTGTGGACGTGGACGATGTCGAAATCGCCTTGCCGAATGAGGCGGTAGGTACGCGCGATTTCTGCCAGATGCTTGAAAGGGTTCATGGAGCGAGCGATTGGGTTTTCTAGGTGTCTTATGCCAAGCTCGCGGAGTTTTGGGATGTAGCGTCCCCCTCCACAGGCTACCGTCACATCGAATCCCTCTGCCATCAGCCGTAGTGCCAACGGGCGCAAGAAGTGCCAAGCTGTGAAGTCCACAGCGCACATCATAAGAACTTTCAACTGTCTGTTCTGAGGCTTTCTATCAGTCGCCATAACTTCAAACCTTGCATGACCCGAAAAGTGAATGCAACATTCTGACAAGTTTGATGCGGTGCAAACCCAAAGGTTTGTGGGATGGTTTCTGTGACAGAGCCTCCAAGAAATCGACTGCCATTTGGCATACGAACTAAGCTTCTCGTGCTATTATTTGCGGTGGGCTTATTCCCATGTAGCGTGGCGATCTTTGTTCTCTACAGGGGGGCGGTAGCGACAACAAAAAACGCGCTGGCACTTGAGCTTTTGGAGCGCGTGCAGGGGGTAATGTCGGCGCTAGATGATTCGCTTCAGGTCTTCAATGCTACTGCCTTGTCGCTTAAAGAACATTTGGAGCAAGGAGCCCCACCTAGCGCTGCATTGGCGAACGTTCCGCCTACAATTGAGGCTGCGGCCATCATCGAGCGCGACGGAAGAATTGTTTATTCGCACAACGTCCCCATAGAATCAGGATCAGTGGTGGGATCCCTACCGCCCGCAGTAAACGAGACAACAGCTAGCATTCTAGCCGACGAGGAGACTACAGGACCACTCGCATCCAATCTGCGTTTGTTTTTGGCTGTGGATGAAAATCGTTATCTCGTTCTCTGGGCGAAGCTAACAAGGCTGGTTGAGCCTTTTGTCGTCAGTATGCCGGGCGATCAGACACAATTGGCGCTGGTGACGAATCGCGGTAATGTCATCGCCAGTCAACCTCCCCCGCGGCCACTCGTGCAAGCTGTACTCAGCGAAGGACATAAGTCGCGAGCTGTGCTCGCGCAATGGCTAGAAATTCCCTCTGAACACCAACCTGGCTACGTTGTCGCATTTCGTGCATCATCTTTTTGGCGCCAGCGGCAAAAGGAGGCACAGACCTCACTGGATTGGTACGCCGTAGCATACACCGACACGCAGTTCGTCTTACCAGCACTGAACACTCTTCTTTGGAGACTTGTGGGTGTAGGTATCTTATTGGCTATTGGTTTGGCTGCGTTGTCTGCTGCTGTCTCTACGAAGTTCTTGAAGCCACTCCATCTTCTCCATCAGCAGGTCGAGGCAGTTCGACGGGGGGAATGGGTGGACTTCGAAGGAATTCGAACTGGCGACGAGCTTGAAGAGCTCGAGCGCGCATTCGGCGCTATGCTTGCGGAAATACGCCAATCGCGAGAAGCTCTTGAGCACCAGATTATCCGTACGCAAACGCGTGCTAACCAGGTACAGCTCGTAAACGAGATCAGCCGGGCCATCCTTGCATCGTTTAGCTTGCACCGCCTACTTGAAACTAGCGAATCCCAGCTAGCTAACATTCTTCCAATCCGTTCAGTCATTTTGTGGCTCTTTGCCGAGCAGGGAGAAACGATCCTCACATCCACCCCCAGCGCCGATGATGCAAATGCCAGGGTGCGGATCGAGCGTGTGCTCAAAGACCATCGCGACCAGTTACGATCAGGGAAAATGCTCGCGCATTTACGGCTGCCTCTCGAGGGAGCCGGGGAGAGTGCCCTAGCTGTGCGCCTTGCCGTGCCAGGAGGAGAGCTTGGTTACATTATTCTGCATCTCGTTCCCGGTGCAAAACTGACAGAAGAGCATGAGCAGTTTGTTGAGCAATTAGCTCCATTCTTTTCTCTAGTTATTCAGCATATCAACCTATATGAACAAGTTAGCAAGTTTGCGGCAGAACTTGAGAAAAAAGTCGCAGAACGTGCCGCACAACTCGAGCAGGCTCATCGTCAGCTTTTGCAGACCGAGCGTCTCGCTGTCACTGGGCAGCTAGCTGCTGGAGTCGCTCACGAGATCAATAATCCTCTAGGTATCATTAAAAACCTACTTCAAGTCTTACGTATCGCTCCGACACCGTCTCAGGAGACGATCGGAATCATTGAAGAGGAAATCGACAGAATTGCGCGCATTGTCCGCAGCTTGCTAGAGTTTGCTCGTCCGCCAGCAGCAATCGGCCCACCAGCCGATGTTAAAAAAGATGTTTTCCAGGTCCTTCAGCTTCTCCAGCCCGAATTACGGAAACGTCGCGTGGAGGTGGACATCCAGATTTCCGATAATTTACCGTCCGTGGCAATGACTTCGGACCATTTTAAACAGGTGGTTTTAAATTTGTTGCGCAACGCTGAGCAAGCCGTAGCTGACGGCGGACATATTCTTATTAATGGGTGGGTGGAAACAGACAAAGATAACCTGCAATGGGTGATTATAGAAGTCTGCGATGACGGGGTAGGGATTCCTCCTGATGTTCTCCCGCGCATCTTTGAACCATTTTTCACAACCAAGCGCAGTCGCGATGGTATGGGACTCGGTCTGTCTGTCACTTACGGACTCGTATCTGCAGCTGGGGGAAAGATCGATGTTAATTCGCGCGAGGGAGAAGGAACCACGTTCAAGCTGAGAATTCCAGCCTATCGCGTCCCCTCGACAGAACAAAAAGATACCCATTAACTTTTCCATAGCATTTTAGGACATTTCCGGCGCACACTAATCTGGATGATCATCGGAAACATGATTTTGAATAGGATTTACGGCCGTTTAGTGCGCCTCGTACTATTGCTGGGGACGCTGCTTCTCATCTCAGGATGCATTCGCAAAAACCTAACTGTTACCAGTGATCCACCGAGTGCGAAGGTATGGATCAACGGCGTCTA
>JANZZJ010000163.1 GCA_026419455.1 Candidatus Sumerlaeaceae bacterium
ATCTTCTTTTTCATGCCGTTGTACGCCGCTGCCGTTCTCATTGGCGGAGCACGTTTTATCGAACAGTCCTTCCACATTCAGTATGAAGTAGCCGTCGCCCTTTTTTCCATAGTCGTGGCAGCCTACGTCATTGCCGGCGGGATCAAAGGGGTCATGTACACCGACGCCTTCCAGGGTGGGGTTATGCTGGTGGGTATGACCATTTTGATCGTGGCCGTCTATTCTGGGCTCGGAGGTATTGTGCCCGCGCATCAGGCACTCAACGACCTTGCGCCTGCAATTCCTGAGAAACTCAAAGCTGGAGGAATTGTGAACTGGACTGCAATGCCGGTATTCGGATCGAAAATGTGGTATCAACTCGTTACCACTATCGTTCTGGGGGTCGGCATTGGGGTTCTTGCGCAGCCCCAACTCGCCGTGCGTTTCATGACCGTCAAATCCAACCGCGAACTCAATCGCGGGGTGGGCGTTGGGAGCTTTTTTATCCTCATGATGACGGGCGTGGCTTTTGTAGTTGGTGCCCTGTCGAACGTTTATTTCATGGCGAAAATGGGCAAAGTTGCTGTTCAGGCTGCGCCCAATGGCAACATAGATGCTATTGTCCCACTTTTCATCACCACCTTTATGCCCGGCTGGTTCGTGGTCATTTTCATGCTCACACTGTTATCCGCTGCCATGTCTACCATGTCGTCGCAGTTTCATACGATGGGAACAGCCATCGGGCGTGATTTGTTTGAGCAGACGTTCAAGCTCACAGAGGACGGACACAAGCGGACGGTGTTGGTTTCGCGGTTAGGGATTGTAGTCGCCATTCTCATCACGGTGACCCTTGCCTATCTTTTGCCCGGAAGTATCATTGCCCAAGCAACCGCCGTATTTTTCGGTCTTTGCGGCGCCACTTTTCTACCAGCCTACCTCGGTGCCCTTTACTGGCGGCGCATGACGCGTGCAGGGGCTATCGCAAGCATGCTTGTTGGCTCGCTAGGCTCGCTGGTGTGGCTTGTATTCGTGCAGGAAAAGAGTGCGGCGGGTGTCGGGCTTTGCAACCTTCTGTTCGGCAAGCCGGGATTATTAGGATTGCCGTGGTCAGGCCTTGATGCCCAAGTGGTCGCTTTGCCATTATCGGCTCTCACGGCAATAGTCGTATCTTTTATGACGAAGCCACCATCACCAGCTCATCTGGAGCTCTGCTATCGTGGTATTCCAGCAGGGAAAAATTAAGACTAGTTTTCGCTTTGTCCGATCGTACAAGCGCGCTGGCATCGGTCTGTCGAGCGGTGCCAGCGCGTATTTTTTCGTCGCGCCACCTTCATTTAGTTCACCTTTACTACCGTCTAACTCCCCACGGTCACGTCACAGTACTTACCAAGGGTTTCCAGCCGCGTGAGTCTGACAGCCTATTCATCATCAAATTGAACTGATCGGGGTAGAGCTTACGGATGGTTTCTTCGTCTATCCGGCGCGGTTGCTGGTGCCAAAGTTTGTACACGCAATGACCCATCGAGATGTTGTGATCAGCTTCCAAACTTGTTTCTAGTCGAGCTAGATCGCGTTGGATGAGGTACATTTTCTCTGCATATGTGATATTGAGAATCTCGTAAATTGGCAGCAGACCTTTTCCGTCGGCTGCCTTCACGAGCTGCTGACTAATAATTCCACGCAAACAGTTTGCCAAGCGGAGAAAAAATTCCTCTTCTTGCTTCCCTGTAGCTCCCACAACGTGCTGGAGTCGGGTAACCGCCTGCACGGCGCCAATGGCGTGAATCGTACCAAACGTATGGATGCCTGTCTCAGCAGCACTCAATGCTATTTCGGCGGTTTCCGCATCGCGAATTTCACCGATCAGCAGAACGTCGGGATTCTTGCGCACGCTTGCACGTAGCGCGTGGTAGAAGTCAGGCGTGTCGCGTCCTATTTCTCGCCGCGAAACCAAACACTTCTGGCTCGGAATCATGTATTCCACGGGATTTTCAATGGTGCAAATTGAACCATAACGGGTGCGGTTGATGTAGTCGAGCATTGCTGCAATGGTTGTAGTCTTTCCCGAACTCGTCTCGCCAGCCACAAGCACGATTCCACGTTCGGCCTCGGCAAGCTTGCGCAGCATAACGGGATCAATTCCCAACTCGTCGAGGGGAATGATTTTGCTGGGAAGATAACGCATCACCAGGTGCAAGCGACGACCGTTCGCGTAGCCCACATTCACACGTCCTGTAGCGTTGCGGAAAGCGAGCGAGAAGTCCACGTCGGACGTCTCATCAAACTGCCTACGCTGCTCTGGCGCCAACGATTTGTCCAATATGTCCAGGATGTCTTCGCGTGTTACCACAGGATGTTCCTTGGACACGATTGGGACAAGGTCCCCATGAATTCTCACCCGCGGCGGCTCGCCTTCGAGCAAGTGGATGTCCGACCCGCCTTTGAGTTCTAGTACCTGTACCAATTTTTCAATCAGTTGCATTCCGGTAAGAGCACCAGTAGCTCCGCCTGCTGTAACGACCTGCGGGTTAGCACCTCCTATTTGCTCCAGTGGCTTTTGGGCCTCGTCAGGCATTTGCGTCCTCCGTTTTCCAACTCTCCACAGGCGATCTCTGTTTAGCTGCTCAATATATTTGACGAGCATATTCCGCCCACATTCAAGCGTGAACGTTTGCATTCGCACTGCCCCAATGCTAAAAATAGAGTTTGAGTAACTTTTGGGCAATAATGTACCCAAATATGCACGGCAATGGGGTCTGCCGCAACTGCGCCGGCGCTGGCGCTGATGACTCCTACTCGCTAGAGGAACTCTTTCATGGAGTAGGAGAAATGGTGGCAGCTTGCATCTCGAAGAGACCGATTATAAAAGGGAACTCTCGACCCCTTTTCCATCCGGATCTGGCGACGGTTCAAAATTGGCATAGAAGTATCAAAAGCGACTCCGCATCATCCCGCTGTAGGAAACGCGAGTAGAGGTCTATTTTCATGACGCATTCATTCTCACGCAGGTGGCTCACGCGTAGCGTCGTGGGCATTGGGTTCGCTTCATTTTTCAGCGACTTGAGCCATGAAACCGTCACCAGTGTTCTCCCCGCCTACTTAGCGACTTTCGGGGCCGCTGCAGCAGTGCTCGGCACGGTGGAGGGAATTGCTGATGGCGCCTCCATGCTAGCTAAACTTTATGGCGGATGGCTCGCGGACCGCCTGCGTCGGCGCAAGCCGCTGTGCGCCGCAGGTTACACTGTTATGGGGCTTTCTCCGCTCATTATTGGCACCGCTACCTCGGTCGCTCAGATCATCGTTGGTCGGACTTTAGCGTGGGTCAGCCGAGGCATACGCACTCCCGCACGCAAGGTCCTGCTCGCCGAGGCTGTCGATCCCCAGTTCTATGGACGTGCCTTTGGTTTGGAGCGGGCCATGGACACCGCTGGAGCCATTGTTGCCCCCCTCGCAGTTATTTACCTCCTGTCCATTGGATTAAAACATCAGCAAGTTATTATGTTGTCTATTGCGCCTGGCCTTGCTGCGGCGTTATGCATAATCTTCTTAGTTGCGGAGCGTCCCAATCATGAGCCGGTTTACCGCCCCCTTTTCACTTCTATGGGCGGACTTCCCGCATCCTTTTACCGCTTTCTTGGCGGCGTTGGTCTTTTCGGCCTAGGTGATTTTGCCGACACTTTTTATATTCTCTATGCCGTATCAGTTCTCACACCGCTCGAAGGAGCGGCTGCTGCCGCCAGGCTTGGCGTCACGCTCTACGTTGTTCACAATATCGCTTATGCCTCGTTTTCCTATCTTGGTGGCTGGTTGTCAGACCACATCAATCGCCGCTATCTCCTGGTTGTCGGATATTTGTGCGCTATGCTAGCTTCGGCCTTCATGGCACTAGGTATTACGTCGTTGCCGTGGTTATACGTCATGTTTGGCATCGGGGGCGTGGCAGTGGGCCTATATGAAACGGTGGAAGATGCGCTTGTGGCCGATTTGGTTCCCGCCGAGCGGCTAGGCAGCGCGTACGGCGCTCTTGCTATTACCACTGGCGCTGGTGACCTCATAAGTAGTGTCGTCGTAGGTTGGCTGTGGGCTTTTGCTGGTGCAACAGTTGCCTTTTCTGGTGCGCTTGTCGTTATGTTAGCGGGTTCTATCGTCGTGATGCTAACAGCGCGTGCTGATGCATGGGGCAAACGCGATTGAGGTTGCTTGAAATGGGCTACAGACACACACCTTTTTTCAATCTTGTTGAGCTCCTTAAGCAAGATGGCTGTCCGTTTTGTCGCACGGTTAATGCCGCAGGACATCGGTATTTGCGCACCACACTCTACGAGTTTGTTAATGATCCCTCGGTACGGAACCAGACCGCTCAATCGCGTGGCTTCTGCCTGCAGCATGCCGACGTGCTTCGAGCGCTTACGGATCCGCTAGGAGTAGTGCTTCTGCACGAAACACTGATTCATAAACTATTGCGAAGTGCGAGTGATGCGGAGCTCTTTGCCGCCCCCGAAGGGATCTGTCCCGCGTGTCGTTATGTAGAGGAATCTCTGAACCTGCAGCTGAGCACTTTTGTTGATAACCACGATGAGCCCGAAATTCAGCAATATTTGTCCACACGACCGCAAATCTGTTTTCCGCACCTGCGCCAACTCGCCAAGCGAACAAGGAACAAGGTGCTTCTCAGGCAGCTTGCAGCAGCAACGCGGCGGCAGCTCGAAGCACTCGACAAAAAGATTCACGAATTCGTGGCGGCAGAAAACGCGACGCTCGAGCAGCGCTCGAGCCCCGACCTCGAGGGTCTTGCTTACGTTTGGCTCGATTGTCTGCAGTTCTTTTCCGGTTCTGTTACCTCAGCCAGCGAGGAGAAACAGCCATGATCACCTCACCCATGGCAGTGTTCCAGGGGCATGCAGAGGACGATCTTTGCTCACATCTTCAGAAGCTCGAAGCACTCCTGGATGATCAGAACGATCGTCAGCTCTGCCGCACGTTGGCTGAACGATGGCACGCCCGAACGTTTCACCTCGCTGTGCTGGGGCAATTCAAGCGTGGCAAAAGCACCCTCGTCAATGCATTGTTGGGTCGCCAGTTGCTGCCAGCTGCGGTCTTACCACTGACAGCCATCCCTACCTTCATCAGACGCGGCGAGCCGGAGCGTCTCGTCGTCCATTTTGCCGATGGCCGCAGCGAGCAACATCCCCTTGAAGCCATTGATCAATTTGTCACGGAAGAGAAAAACCCAGAAAACCGTCTGCACGCGGAACGCGTCGAGGCGTTTATCCAGTCGCCATTCCTCCAGCCAGGGGTATGCATCATTGATACCCCCGGCATCGGTTCGGTGCTCAAGCACAACACAGCAGCGACAGTAAACATGTTATCTCATTGCGACGCGGCCCTATTTGTGATTTCACCAGATCCCCCGATCACGGAGACGGAAGAAGCATTTCTGCGCACAGTGGCCAGTATTATTCCGCGGATCATACCCGTTCTTGCCAAAGCCGATATTGTTAGCCCGAGAGAATTGGAGCAGCTACGCGAGTACAACACGAAGCTTTTGCAGGAATCGCTGGAAGACGACGTTCATCTCTATGCCGTCGCTGCGGCCCGCGTTCTTCACCGCCCACCTGACGAGATTGTTTGTGACGATGGTTATGAATTCGCGCGCCTGCGGCGCGATCTTGCTCGCTTCCTCAGCGAAGACAAAGAGAAATTGCTTCGGCGAAGTCTTACCATCCGCGCCCTCATTCTGGCGCGTGAACAAATGAACATGTTGCGCCTTCAGCTGGAGGCCTTGCGCTTGGATACGCAAACGCGCAAGGAGCGTCTCGAGCGTTTTCTTCTCGAGGCGGCGCGCTTACGGCGCGAACAGGAAATTGCGATAGATGTCCTTAATGCCGATGGCGCACGGCTTATCATGACGGTTAATCGCGCAGCCCCCAAGATTGCCGAAAGTATTTGCCACGAAGCCTCCGCTGAGCTCGCGCGTCTCATCGCCGGCGTTTCCCATACGAAAGAAATTAGGCACGGCTTCCCATCTGTGAAACAGGCTATGACTCATTTCATCGAATGGGTGTTCACACGCGAACGGGCGCGTTTGGAGAAGGATGTGCGCAAACGCGTGACAGAGATTGCCGCCGAACATATGACACGTTCCAGCGACCTCGTCCAGCGGCTCATTCACGCGGCCGGCGACATCTTCTCCCTCGAGCTTGCCACCACCGCCGCTATCTCGGAAAAGGAACTCCATCTTGAAGACTACTGGCCTGTCCTTCCCCCACCTGTGATGCTTGGGACGATTACACTTGGAGCCCTTGGCCCCATTTTGCCTCTGGCGTGGCTTCGTTCCTACCATCTGCGGCGGATCAATGCGGCCGTCGAAGAGTCAGTTCGCATAAACACGGAGCGTTTACGATTTGGGCTCGCCAGTGGAATCGAAGCCACTCTCGCTGGTATCCGCGACGAGTTGCGCCGCCACTACGACGAACTGGTTCGACGTGTGCAGGTAAGCGTGGAATCTGCGACAGAGATGGAAAAGCATGGGGAGCAAAGCCGGCGCATGCGGGAAGAGGAATTGTTGCAGCGACTGGAGAAACTCGCTGAGCTCGAAAATCGTTTGGAGAGGTGGGCTAACGGTGAAGCTTGAAGGTGAACAAACGCTTCTTCGGATTTTTCTCGATTCATTTCAAAAGTGGCGCTTCCAACCACTCTTTGAAATCATCGTGCAGCGCGCCCGTCAGCGCGGCCTGGCGGGAGCCACAGTGCTTCAGGGCCTCGAAGGCTTCGGAATGAGCGGGGTGATCCTCAAAGAGCGCCGCTGGGCTTTGGCAAACGACCACGAAGTTGTCGTCGAAATTGTGGACTCGACCGAAAAAATCGAGTCGTTCCTTTCTGAGATAGAGCCCATGCTTCAGAACGTTATCGTTACCACCGAGCGCGCACATGTCGTCATGTACCGCCGCAACTCTTCCCAAGGAGACAAGCAATGACCCATGGGATTCCAGATCAGGGACTGCTCCTTCGTATTTTCATTGGCGATTCCGATACCTTTGCCGGCAGGCCGCTCCACGAGGCCATCGTCATTAAGGCGCGGGAACTTCGTCTGGCTGGCGCCACTGTTTTCAAAGGTATCATGGGATTCGGGAAAAACAGCCGATTGCGCGCAGCGAAATTCGTCGAACTTTCGCCCGATCTCCCGGTCGTCATCGAAATTATCGACAGCAAGGACAAAATCGAAAGTTTTTTGCCAATTCTTGATGATATGATAACAAGTGGACTTGTTACCCTTGAGGCAGTCAATATCCTTAAGTATGTCGCTCCAAGCAAACCATAAATAATTATTATTCTCCACATGGAGTCACCATTGATGCAAAGCCTATTGCCATATTTACTGATTGGCCTGGGGGGGTTTCTTGGTGCTAATGCACGTTTCATTCTTGCCGGCTGGAGCAATCAGCTGTTTGGCCCGCTTTTTCCCTACGGAACGTTTTTCGTCAACGTTAGCGGCAGCTTTCTCCTTGGGTTCCTTCTTCCTTTGCTACAGGCGGGACTCTTTCCCCACAGCCGTCCCATGATATTCTTGTTCTGCATTGGTTTTATTGGTTCCTACACGACGTTTTCGACCTTTGAGTACGAAACGCATAAGCTTTTCGACGAAGGCAGTTGGCTGCTCGCTCTCGTGAACATTTTTGGCAGCATGTTTGTGGGCATGCTAGCGGTTCATCTCGGCATCGGGCTTGCGCGTAGATGGCTCTAGCCCCTCATCGGAAGTTTCCCATCATGAGCTACAAGCCCCTGCATTGCGTTTTTCACGGCAGTCCAAGGCGACTCATCGCAGCGTACTAGGTCACGGAGCGGTCAAGCGACCGATAGCCAATTGCTTCGGCGATGTGAATGACATCTATCGTTGCTTCCCCAGCAATGTCTGCGATCGTACGTGCCACTTTGATGATCCGGTCGTAAGCGCGGGCGCTGAGCCCCAACGTCCGCAGCGCTGTCACCAACATCTCTTGGGCGCTGTCCGTCAATACGCAGAATTTCTTCAGCTCTCGCGTTCCCAGATGTGCATTACAATGAATATGGGGAAGATCGCGGTAGCGTTCGTACTGGCGTAGTCTCGCCTCGTTCACGCGTGCTCGGATGGCCTCGCTAGATTCGCCACTGCGCCCGCGCTGCGCGAGTTCGGCCACACTGACCGCCGGCACCTCAATATGGAGATCAATCCTATCCAACAGCGGACCGCTCAGTCGCGTGCGGTATTTGTGAATCTGTTGTGGAGAGCACTTGCACACACGCACGGGATCTGTTGAGTAGCCGCACGGACAAGGATTCATACTTCCACACAAGATGAAGCGTGCCGGAAAACTCAGGCTCATCGAAGCCCGTGAGATATTCACCACGCCGTCTTCCAGCGGTTGGCGCAGCACTTCTAACACCGTTCTTTGGAACTCGGGCATTTCGTCAAGAAACAGCACCCCATTGTGGGCCAGCGACACCTCTCCCGGCCGTGGCAGCGCCCCGCCACCGATCATTGCAATGTTACTGATGGTGTGATGGGGTGAGCGAAAAGGCCGCGTCGCTACGAGCGATTCGCGCACATTGACGAGTCCTGCGATCGAATGAATCTTTGTCGTCTCGATGCTTTCCTCGAGTGTCATATCAGGCAGAATCGAAGGCAGCCGCTTCGCCAGCATCGTTTTGCCGCTCCCCGGCGGCCCTATCATTAAAACGTTATGTCCGCCTGCGGCAGCTATCTCCAATGCCCGCTTTGCAGACTCTTGTCCCTTCACGTCCGCAAAATCTGCATGATAGTAACGATTGCGGCGGAAGGCTTCGTTCAGGTCCACCCGAAACGGCGAAACATCGCGTTGCCCATTGAGAAAATCCACAGCAGTCGCAAGCGAAGTGACAGGAAATACGTCAATCCCTTCTACGACGGCCGCTTCCGCGGCATTATCCTCGGGCACCAAAATGCCACGATAGCCGCTCGCCCGTGCCCCTAGTGTGATCGGAAGAATCCCCGCCACCCCTTTCACAGCCCCATCGAGCGAAAGCTCGCCTACCACACAGAACTCACGCAGACGTTCCGCTTTGACGCGCTCCAGCGCGCCCAGCAGTGCTAATGCAATCGGGAGGTCGAGCGAAGGCCCTTCCTTGCGCATGTCCGCCGGGGCGAGGTTCACGGTGATGCGCCGCACAGGGCAGTAAAAGTTCGAGTTCTGTAATGCTGCCCGCACACGGTCCTTGCTCTCCTTCACCGCTGCATCGGGCAGCCCCACAATATTAAACGCGTACTCGCCCGGGGTTACGTCCACCTCCACTTCCACGAGGAAAGCGTCTATGCCATAAACAGCTTGGCTGAAGGCTTTGGCGAGCATGGCGCGGGCTTATTGGCTCCTCTCCTGCATCCGTTGTGAAAAGGAATTTCTTCTTTTTTCGCCAGCTGACAAGAGAAAAACTTGGCCAGCTGAAACACTCGCTGCAGCTTGCTTTCTCGCTGCCGTTGTAAGGTTAGAGATTTTTCCCGTCCCTGGTGTTTGCTTTGCGTTTGTGCTCGTTAGCGGCTTTCGCCAGCGGTCGCACACCAAAGTGCAGTGTTGTAGGCATCATTCCCATTCCAGGGGGATGACCTCCAGTTCTCTGGCCTCAAGCGTTGGCGAACCAAGTCGCATGTCTACGCGCCCCCGCACGAGATAAGGGCCACAGCTCAATGTGCGCGGCGCAAATCTCGCATAAGCATCTGGAAACAGCACCACCTCAAAGGTATCCGTGCGATCTTCCAGTGTGAGCATTTTCATAGGGCGCCCCGAATTAGACGCTGCTAACTCTTTAGCAGCAATAGCCCACCCCACCATTTGAACTTGCCGCCCCGCATAGCGCCGGATGTCTCGTGCAGCAATGGTATGGGGCGGCCGAGCAACGAAATCCAGCGGGTGTCCGCTCACCATGAAACCCATTGTCTCCATTTCCCAGCGGCACAGCCGTGCCTTCGCCTTTTGTTCACTGATGGGGACTGCCACTGGAATAGGGGGTCCCTGCCTGTCGGAGCATTCTTTCTCGTGAAGCCCCACCTGGAGTTCTCCATTCTCTTTTGGGGCATAGTTTTTTATCAAAATTTCAAGTTCTAGCAGGACTCGCTGCCGCCTGTAGCAGCGCTCGCGGAACGATCCCATGCCAGAAGTCGGTTCTCCCATGAGGCCGTCCATGGCGCCTGCTCGCGCCAACTGCCGTGCCTCATGGGGCTCCGGTCGCACACGCCGCAAAAAATCCATCAGCGAACGGTATGGTCCGCCGTGCTCACGTTCCTGCACAATTCGGTCACACGTTTCCCGGCTCACCTCGCTCACAGCACTCAGCCCCACCCGCACCCATCCTTTTGCTCGCAAGTAATCCGTCCGCTCTGTTTCGCCGCGGAAATGCACATCCCCCTCATTAACACACGGGGGCAGTGTCGTAAGCCCCCATCGCCGTGCCTCCTCCAGATAGGCTCCTGCCCCATAGAACCCGCCGCCATTGTCGAGCACAGCGGCAAAGAATTCCGCTGGATAATGCGCTTTGAGGTAAGCCACCTGATAGCTCAGCACCGCAAACGCTGCCGAGTGTCCCTTGCAGAAAGAATACCCTGCGAAGCTCGCTACTTGCCGCCAAATTTCCTGTGCTTCATCCTCTGTCAGTCCTTGGCGTTCCATTGCCCCTCGCACGAATCGCTCGCGTGCCGCCTCCATTGCCTCGCCCGACCGTGTCTTTCCGCTCATTGCCCGCCGCAGAACGTCAGCCTCGCCGTAGCTCATCCCTGCCACTTCATGTGCCACCAGCAGCACATCTTCCTGATAAACCATGACCCCATAAGTTTCGGGAAGCAGCTTGCGCAGTAGCTCCTGAACACGCGCAAAATGCTGCGTTTCGCGTGCTCGTCCGCGATGCCGCGCAATGTACTCTTCCATCATTCCGCTTTCTGCCACACCGGGCCTGATGATTGAGCTTGCTGCCACCACCTCCGTAAATTCCTTGCAGCGTAGCCGCTCGAAAAGTGCACGCATCCCCGGCGATTCAATGTAAAAGCATCCCATCGTGCGGCCTTCATGAATCAACGCCCGGGTTGCTCGGTCACGTGTCAGGGCCTCGAGATCGAAAAGGATCTCACGCACTCGGCGTGGCCGGCTAAGGGATTCTCCATGCTGCCCACTGTTCTCGAATGTTTCCAGGAGGCCCGCCAGCGCCACGCTTGTTCCCCGCCGCGTTCCCGCAAGCTTCATGCGCGCCGCTTCATGAGCAAGCACCCTCGCACGTTCCCCCTTTCCTCCCTCGAGAAAGGTCTCCCCATTATTATTGCTGCCGCCACTCCCTACCGCCTGCGCTCGAGGCGGTACGTAGGGGAGAGATGCTTCCAATTCTCTTTTGTTGTCGCCCTCTCGCTCTTCTTGTCGGATTTCTCCCTCGTGCAGCTCAGCTGCCATCAGAGCATCTTTGAGCACCCCCAGCGAGCGGTTGCTCAACAGGTCCATTTTGACAAGTCCCAGCTCCTCCACTCCCACCATGTCCATCTGCGTGATGACAAACCCTTTGGCGCTATGTGTGAGCGGCACCCATCGGCACAGCCGTTCCGACGCAATCACAATGCCGCCGCAGTGAATCGAAAGGTGGCGGGGCATCCCTGCCAGCCGTTGCGCCTGGGCCAGAATTGTCCGCCACGGCTCTTCCAGTGCCAAATGTCGCAAGCGTCTCCCTCCTCGACCCTCTCCGCTCTCCATCTCTTCTAGCACGAAGCCCACGCTTTTCAGCCGGTTGAAAGCGTTGATCTCCTCCGGTGCTAATCCCCATGCTTTCCCAACCTCGCGCACTGCCTGCCGCAGCCGCAGCGTTTGAATTGTCGAAATGAGGGCCACTTGATCATGGCCGAAAAACTCAAAGCACCAGTGCAACATCTCATCGCGTTCGCGCCACGAGAAATCCAAATCAATGTCGGGCGGGGAGCTCCGTTCCGGATTGAGGAAGCGTTCGAAATGCAACCCATGCCGCAACGGACACACGTGCGAAATGCCAAGGACATACGTCACAATTGAATTCGCCGCACTGCCACGTCCCAGCGTGAAAAAACCACGACGCCTTGCTTCCTCCACGATCCGATGCACTAGCAGAAAATAATCGCTGAAACCCAATCGCGCGATGATCTCCAGCTCGTGTTCCAGCCGAACCACTGCTTCCGCTGGCGGGTTATTCCCATAGCGCCAGCGTAAACCCTCATGCGCCAGTCCACGCAACCGTGCGTTGCCATCGCCTCCCCCAAAACGCGGAAACTTCCACTCACGAAGCGGAAGCCGGCAATCGCACATCTGGGCAATGCGCACGGTGTTTTCCATCGCTTGGCGTAGGTCGTTTTCCAGCGCATGTCCTCGCCCAAGTGCGAACCGTTCAGCAATTTCTTCAGCCCGCAGAAGCCTTCCTTCTCCATTCGGAATATCACCACGCTCCACTACGCGTGGGACAGTCGTAAGTTGCCGCATCGCGTGAAGAAGGGCCAACAGTGTAACATCTTCCGCATTTGCCATGCGCACATCACCACTCACCGCACACTCCAGCCCCAACCGCTGGCAGCTCTCGTACACGGCCCGATTGCGTGCTCGCCGGCTACGTCCCGGCACAATCAAGCCATGCGTCAGTTCCTTTTCGCGCCCATGGGCTGCTGCCAGTGCTTCGCACCAATCGCTCAACACCACCACATGATCGCTAACGGCTGGCACCACTGACAGAAGGTCAAAGTCGGCCTCCAGCATCCGCCGCGTTGTTAGCTCGCACAATTCATGATAACCCTCCAAATCTCGTGCGAGAAGTACCACTCGCTTGCTAAGGTCGCCATGACACAACGGTGGCGACTGGGATCCTTCCCCCCTCCACGCGATGTCTTCCTTTTCGTCTTTTTCACTGGGAATGGAGATTTCTCCAACCCGTCGCCGAATCATCTCCCGTTCGTGAGCCAAAGGTTGCGTCAGCTCTACGCCCAAAATCGGTTTTACTCCCGCCGCCTGCGCTGCCTCGTAGAACTCCACAATTCCTGTCATGGAATTCGTATCTGTCATGGCAATCGCACATGAGGCTTCACCCTTCTCCCCAGTGCTTGTCCATGCTATATGCCCCCTTTTGAAGCGCGGTTCAGCAAGTTGGTCACCCACGGGTTCGGTCCATCCCTCTCGCTTGGGCAGCCCCCCCTCCGCCCGCCCTCCTACCACC